>NZ_BAACAP010000206.1:0-78560 GCF_045865695.1 Scytonema hankhaensis NUACC26 | reverse complement strand
ATGGAAGTAATGCACGAGCGCAACGCTCACAACTTCCCTCTCGACTTGGCAGCAGTTGAAGCTCCTGCAATCAACGGTTAATTAATAAAGTGAAGGCGGGATAATATCCCGTCTTGACAAGAGGAAAAGCATCCCTCTTATGAAGGATTTGACTCCTCACCTCGTTCCCAGGCTCTGCCTGGGAATGCCTTTTTTAGAGGCTCCGCCTCGCGATCGATCTGTTTGCGAGGCAGAGTCTCAAAAAATGCATTCCTAGCCTCTAGCTATTTATCTAAGAAATAAAGCTTGCGTTTCTGCTACTTTGAGTAGAGGTTCTTGCAACAAAACTTAACTTACTTGGTCTATCGTATTATACTATAGTGATTAAATTAGAGAACCTCTAAAAGCTTAATATAAACTAAAAATTTTAATTAAAACTTAGTATATTAGCGAAATAATATTGCTAAATTTACAAAAACTTCATGTAGCTATTAAGTATAGTTCCTTAAAAAACTCTCTTGTCATCAGATTTTTAGTCCGATGTAAACCATAGTCAAATCACCAATGTTATTAATTTTAGATTATGACAGTTGAAAAGTATTTAACTTTTTTCAGTAATCAAGTAGTATCAATCTCATCCTACCTAACAAGTATTACTGAAAGCACTGCTGGTATCTAAAACAAAAAGGAGGTAAAATTCATAACTCTTTTACTAGTCTTTTAGTTATCAACAGATAACAGTTTGTTTGAATACCTGTTGTCAAAAGCGCTGTAGGCAATGATTGTAAGGTGTTAAAAATCTCACTACCAGGTAAATCTACCGTCAACCTTTACCTAAATTTATGGGAGTGAGTTCCAATGAGTAGATTTCAAATCAGAAGAAAGTTACGTGCAATCTGTTCTACAGGTAGGCTGAAGACGTCTGTAGTAAGTTTGGGAACAGCTTCCGCTGTTTTAACGCTAGGTGTACTATCACCTTTAGCATCTTTTGCTGCTACCGTAGTTGACACAGAGTTAGTGCTTTCGGTGGATGTTTCAGGAAGCGTAGATAATAATGAGTTTAACTTACAGCGTCAAGGTTACGTAAACGCATTTAAAAATCCATCTATTCAAAACCAAATAGCAAATTTACCAGGGGGTATTGCTGCGACTTTATCTTACTGGTCTGATAATGCAGTACAGTCCGTACCTTGGACTCTTATCACTAATACCGCTCAGGCTAATGCTTTCGCTGATGCGATTGCAGCAGCTCCAAGAGCCTCCAATGATAATACTGGTATTGCTAATGCCATTAACTTTGCACAAAATCTGCTTGACACTAATGACTTTATTGGGAACAGAAGAGTTATTGATGTGTCGGGTGATGGTTCTGAAAACGTCTCTAGTCTTAATGCCCTTAGAGCAGCTCGAGATAACGCAGTTAATGCAGGAATTATCATTAATGGTTTACCAATTCTTAATGATGATGCAGACCTTGGTACTTACTATAGCAACAATGTGATTGGGGGTGCTGGCTCTTTTGTCACTGCTGCAAGTAACTTCTCAGATGTTAACGGTGCTGTTGCACAAAAAATTGGGCGCGAAGTTGCGCCCGTTCCCGAACCTTTAACTATATTAGGTTCGTTAGCAGCTGGTACTATTGGTGTTGCTTTACGCCGTAAGTATCAACAGCAAAAAGATAATGCAAAAGTATAGGTTCACACCTAAGAGTTAAAGCCAGTTGCATTACTTTTTACTTCCAAGTTGTCGTCATTTAGGAATCCTATTGCAACTCTGTCTCTCATTATTACCTCCAATGAAGACAGAGTTTCTCATCCGTCATTTCTATACTCTATCAAGGAACAGGAAAGTTAGAAAATTGCTGATACATCTGCATGAAAGTTACTCACCTTACCACGCTTAAACAACTGAGATACCCAGAATTCTGGCTAGTAGCTATAGGAGCAGGCTTAATTACCATTCACTTGACTCTGAGTTGGAAAGCAGATAATTCTAACCTTTTAAGCAATACTATTTTATACTGGGCTGCCATATCTTCTCTTGTCTGGGACAAACGCAATAGCTTAAATCTAAAAAGTGAAATTTTTGCTAACATTATAGGTTTATCACTGATTGGAGTGGTACTTTTAAAAAGTGCATCTTTAACAAGTTTTGGTGTATTCTTGTACCTTACACCTTTTATTATTGCACTCAGCCTTGCTCTCCTGGCTTCTGACTTTAAAGGATTAAATCAATACAAAGGAGAACTACTTGCTCTATTTTGTCTTGTTGCACCCAAAATAATTCCCTTATCGCTAATAAATGGTATATCTTCTCTTACTGCTAAGTTTGCAGCTTTCATTCTTTGGTACACGGGTTCTAACGTTGCTCTTTCTGGAAACATAATTTATCTTCCTACGGGAAGTGTAGAAGTTTTTTCCGGCTGTTCTGGAGTAGAACAAATTTTCCAGATGTTGGGATTATCAATACTTTTTCTCTTGATGTTTCCCCAAAGTAAGAAACAAACAATTTTAGTGCCTATACTAGCTACTTCTTTGGGATTTTTTGTTAATGGCTTAAGAGTTGTTTTCATGGCTATTCTAATAGCGAAACAACAACAAGAGGCTTTTAAATATTGGCATGATGGTGATGGTTCTTTAGTTTTTTCAATGATTTCTGTTTTATTTTTTGGATTATTTTGTTGGTTTTTAATTGAACGTAATGATACAAACAAGAAAGACTATAGTCAATAAAGTGATTATCTGGAAACAATTTCGTCTTCCAATCTTGGCTCTAACTTTTAGCATGACTTTCTTAGTTCTCGGAAAAATTCTCTTACTTAAGCCAGAAAAAGTTACAGTTTCTTCTTCTATTTTTTCAGAACAAGTACCTTTACCAAAATGGCAGTTTAAGAAAAATGGCTCTTTACCAAATCCGAAAAAAATACATCTTGAACTAATTACCCAAAAGCATTATGAATACACTCGTAATAACTTACCTTTAGATCTTGAAATGCGTTATGTGACAGAGGGCAATGTTCCCATGCTGATTAAAGAATTTACTTCAATTACATCCTCTACTACTGTACGTCAGCAAAAGGGAATAGGATATTACGGCGTTGGGATTGACCAAAAACGAGCTTATCTTAGTGCTTGTATCAACCCGTATGGCAATAGTACTTTTACTGAGGAACAATTTAACCAGAATCGATTTCATTATGAAATACAACCTCAACATCTACTGTCTTGGCTGCTAGGTCAGAAACAATTACAACACAAACGCTGTCTTTGGACGCATTTATCGATTCCGTTAAATAATTCTTCTCCTGAAGCTGCTTACCAAGTTTTAGAAAATGTTTGGTTTTCTTGGTATCAATGGTGGCAACCACGTTTTTCTTATGATTTAAATAAGTAGGGGTATAGAGTGGGGAACACATCATAAATTGAGAAACTTCATCATATAAATATTGGTAATCTAAAGTTCTTCCAATTTCAAACTTTTTAAGCTCCTCAGCTTTTGTTTATTTTTTCAGTTCCATTAGGCTAAGAAAATGACTAAATCAAATAGTGATAAATCTGTTTCCGTGATTCAAGAATTACAACATTTTGCCTTCAGTCAGCAAGGCTCAATGACTATTTTGAGGATGCTTGGTTATGGGTTATTAATTTTGGCATTGTTCGACATTATTGAGATGCTCGTTCCACCTAATTTTATGAATCCTGGTTGGGAATTTCAAACTATAGGGGCATTAGTTGAAAGGGTTCCCGTACCTTTGATTGGGTTTGTGTTAGTCTTTTTTGGAGAGTTATATTCAAGAACAAAATTAGAAATTCCTCTTTTGAAATTCTTATCTTGGATAACTTTATTATTAGGAGTAGTATTTATATTATTTATCCCTTTAGGAGTCATTAATACCGTTCGTCTGAATAACCAAAGTGTTGCTCAAATCAAAACGGCATCGACTCAACAAATAACTCAAGCTGAGCAATTGGAGAAGCGACTCAGCCAAACCTCACCGGAACAAGTGAGTAATTTTCTCAAAAGTCAAGGTCGTTCACTAGATGGTCAAAAACCTGAAGAAGTTAAAAATCAACTTATATCAGACGTTTCTAAAGCTAAGGCACAAATAAAAACTCAAGCGGAAGCAACTCAATCTCTTCGAGGTTTAAATTTGATTAAAACATCTGCAAAATGGAATCTCGGAGCATTAGTTGCTGGGGTTTTGTTTATCAGTATCTGGAAGGGAACTACTTGGGCTAGAAGATAAGGTTTGAAAGGTGGAAACTTTTCTAAGGGATTTGGAAATAAATTATCTACCTTGTGGGATGAGCGTCTCGCCCGTCCTGTAATGTGGCGGGCGAGACGCCCGCACCACAAGAAAGAAATTTTGGTAAATCCAAATTATGCTGTTGCTAATTGTGGAGTTGGACGCTTGCTGTTGCGGATACCTTCAATGGCTTCAGCATAATCTTTGGCTTTGAAAACTGCAGAACCAGCGACGATCGCATTTGCACCTGCTTCTAAAACTTGCCAAGTATTACTACCCTTCAGCCCCCCATCCACTTCAATCCAGGGGTCAAGACCGCGCTCATCGCACATTTGACGCAATTTTTGAATTTTGGGAACTACGCCAGGAATAAAGCTTTGACCGCCAAAACCGGGGTTAACGCTCATAATCAATATGAGGTCGCAAAGATCTAGAACATACTCAATCAGTTCTAATGGCGTTGATGGGTTGAGCACAACACCCGCTTGCTTACCTAATTCTTTGATTTGACTGAGAGTACGGTGTAGGTGTGGTGAAGCGTTATGTTCGCAATGGACTGAGATAATATCAGCGCCTGCTTTTGCAAAGTCTTCTACATACTTCTCTGGTTCCACAATCATTAAGTGGACATCCAGTGTTTTTTTCGTCACCGGACGAATCGCTTCCACAATCAGAGGACCAATTGTGATATTGGGTACGAAACGACCGTCCATTACGTCTACGTGAATCCAATCAGCACCAGCTTCGTCTACTGCTCGGATTTCTTCTCCCAGACGGCTAAAATCTGCTGATAAGATTGATGGAGCGATTACAATGGGCTTTGTAGAAAGGGTTTGGGTCATGGCTAGTGGGTTTTTAAGCGTCCTCGTCTGTCAATATAGTAACAAAGGTTGGTGGTTAGTGGTTAGTGGTTATTGGTTAAGAGCTACTAACGACCAACAACTAACTACTAACTACTAATTAATATCGATTATGGTAAACAAACACATTTGGATGATTTGGGGATTGGGCGTCTCTTGTTTGAGTGCGCCTGTACTGGCTATTGCCTTGGACAGTCCTTTTGGAACTAACGGTATTGATGCTTTTAAGTTACATAAACCACCATACAATTTAACAGGTCGCAAAGTTGCGATCGGTCAGGTAGAAATTGGACGCCCGGGCCAATTTGGATTGGATAAGGCAGTTTCTAAGAATCGCTCCGTGTCTCTTGCTGGCGTATTTTTACGTAATGGATTGGCTAAATCAAATAGTGGTGTCGATCCGCATGCTTATAATGTAGCAAGCGTTATGGTAAGCACTAACAAAGCCTTACCTGGTATTGCTCCACAAGCACGTCTCTATTCCTCAGCAGTGGGTTCTGGTAAAAACTTAGGTCAGCCGGACGAATGTATGTCTGCACAGCATATTGCCGGACAAAATGGTGGAGATATCCGCGCAATTAATTTTAGCTTTGGCGAACCATTGAACCGAGACCCCCGTCCATCAGCTGTTCTGGATGGTAAAGCTCTGCTAACGATGTGCATTGACTGGTCTAGTCGCGTCCACGATACGCTGTACCTAATTGCAGGCAATCAAGGCAAGGGCGGAATTCCTATCCCTACGGATAACTATAACGGGATGAACGTAGCTTTTTCATCTCGTCGGGGGGGGATTTTTAATAAAGTTGATGTTTCTAATTTAGCGGCTGTTAGCGAAGGGCTAGCTGTTCGACTCGCTGGAAAAGAAATTAATTTAGGTCCGCGTCGTGCGATCGCTTTAGTTGCGCCTGGTAATAATATTACCTTGCTGAACCCAGATGGTAAACTGAACAAAGTCACTGGAACGAGTTTTGCTGCTCCTCAAGTCACAGCAACAGTAGCATTACTGCAAGAATTTGGCGATCGCCAATTGCGGACAAAACGAACCAACTGGAGTGTAGATTCTCGGCGTCATCAAGTTATGAAAGCCGTGCTGATGAATTCCACAGATAAAATCAGAGATATGGGCAACGGGTTGTACTTAGGAATGACGCGGACGCTCATTGATAAGCTTAACAAAGACTGGTTTGACTCCGATGCCTACAAAAACCCCAAAATTCCCTTAGATGCTCAGATGGGAACGGGTCATTTACACGCCTTCCGGGCGTATCAGCAATTTAGCGCAGGTCAATGGAATCCCGCACAATCAGTACCTAATATGGGATGGGATTATCGTACAGTTAACGCACAATCCTATGTAGATTATACAATAGCGAAACCCTTACAACAAGGTAGTTTTGTTGCTATTACTCTAAGTTGGGATAGATTGGTAGAACTTAACGATAAAAATAATAATAATCAATTTGACGCCGGAGAAGACTTTCGCGATCGCGGTTTAAACAATCTCGACCTTCATTTAGTCAAAGCAGATGCAAAAGAAGATACTGAGAGCGCTGCTGTTTGTTCATCAATTAGCGATGTTGACAGTGTAGAGCATATTTTTTGTCCCGTCCCGACGACAGGTAACTACAAAATCCGCGTTCAGTACCGCCAAAAAGTTAATGAAGCAACACAACCTTATGCTTTAGCTTGGTGGACTTTAGGAGTCAGGTAGGGATTGCTACGATCTTCTCCATCAAGAATGCGATTCATCTTCTCGCTCTTGACGGAATTGTTCTAGCAATTGGGGAAAATGTTTTAGATCGTCAATTGATTGTAGGGCAGGATAAAACTCCCCAGGTTCAGCGTTTACCTTGTCCATCAAGGCATAAAATGCTTCATCGTCATTTCGATGTTCGAGCATATAAGCTAGTAAATCTTTACGAGTCATCGCCTGAAAATTTGGCTTTGTCATAATAGCCTGTATAGTCCGTTACGATTGATGGGAATTGCTATCTTAATAGAACGGGCGAGGACGCCCATTCCACAAGATAGATAATTTATTTCTTGGAAATCCCTAAAGTACAAATTTATCTGCTACGGGCTGCTACAGGCTGCGGTTCCATAACTTTTTCATATATTGCACCCAATGAAAATCGCCATAGATACGTCCCTCCCGTTCACTCGTGCTGCTGCTGTTGCCAAAACTGTAACCATATAGTAAACAAGCCATTTGAAATGCCATAGTCAGAACACAGACTTAGGAGCTGATGGTAACATGAAGCAAAAAAGCAATGCTCGCGAGAATTTTTTGCAAAGACGCTATGGCGTTCGTTTGGGAAGACGTTATGCTTTTGCTGCAGCTAGCGTTGTTCTTATGGGTGTTATAGGATGTCCGCAACTTGGTAACAACACGAGCGCATACGCACAAACGAGTCAACCTCGTTCGGAGTCTCCCATGTCAAAACAACCATCATCTCCTGAAACCAAACTTGTCAATGCTAACACAAAGTTTGGTTTTAAACTATTTTCTGAAGTTCTCAAAAATGAAAGCGATCGCAATATTTTTCTTTCCCCCTCAAGTGTATCTCTTGCTCTAGCCATGACTTATAACGGAGCAAATGGTAGCACGAGAGAAGCAATGACAAAAGCGCTGGAGTTACAGGGGTTGACTCTACAACAAATCAACTCCTCTAACGCGGCGCTGAAGAAAAGTTTAGAAAATCCCGCTCCGGAAGTCAAACTATCTATTGCTAATTCGCTATGGGCAAATAAAGAAGCTAGTCTCAATCGAGATTTTATACAAAGAAATCAAGAATTTTATACGGCTAAAATAGCTAACTTAAACTTTAAAGATACAAATGCACCTAATACTATCAATCAATGGGTTAACGATAATACTGAAGGAAAAATTCCTAAAATTGTCGAAAAAATCGACCCCGACCAGGTGTTGTTCTTAATTAATGCTATTTATTTTAAAGGTCGTTGGTCGGATGAATTTGATAAAGCCCAAACAAGCGATCGCCCATTTTACCTGATATCGGGTCAGCAGAAACAACATCCTATGATGTCACAAAAAGGTGACTATAGGTATTATGAAAATCAACAATTTCAGGCAGTCAGTTTACCTTATGGTAAAGATGGTAAAGTGAGCCTTTATATTTTTCTTCCCAAACAGACATCGAGCTTAAAAAGCTTTTATCAAAATCTAAGTGCAGAAAACTGGGAAAATTGGATGACTCAGTTTAGCAAAAGAGAAGGATTAGTGCGTTTGCCTCGCTTTAAAATGGACTATGATATTAACCTAAATAACGCTCTAGCAGCATTAGGTATGAGCGAGGCTTTCAGCAATAAAGCCAACTTTTCTGCTATGGGTAAAAACCTCAAAATTAGCGAAGTTAAGCATAAAACGTTTGTTGAAGTTAATGAAGAAGGCACTGAGGCTGCTGCTGCAACTTCTGTAGGAATTATGCCACTCTCGGCTAGAGTGCCATCTAAAGAACCGTTCAGCATGATTGTCGAGCGCCCTTTCTTCTGTACGATTCGGGATAATCGGACAGGAAGCATTTTATTTATGGGTTCAATTGTGGAGCCACGTTCTTAGGATTTATTTCATTGCGATTGCCTTGAGAACTAGGAGGCAATTCTGAAACAACGGGTGCAGCTACCTCTACAGAATGATTATTTAATGGCGTCGTTCTACTGTCATCATCCGTACCTTGTGGTTGAATACAGATAGTTTCACTACCGTCAATCTCTTCCGTACTACTCGATACGGAACGTACTGCACTAAGAGCAGTTTTAATAACGACAGCAGTGGGTACTGCTACGATCACCCCTAAAAGCCCTCCAATTCTCGCACCAGTCAGAACAGAAATCAGAACCCATACAGGGTTTAAGCCAGTAAAACTACCTAGAATTCTAGGAGCTATTAAGTTTTCTAAAATTTGCTGGACAATCACTGCCGCAATCAGTACCCTTGCCCCCATTGTAAAATCTTGTAGGGCGACTATCAGTGTCGTCAAAGCTATCCCCACAGATCCACCGAAAGGAACTAAAGCCATGATACCAATGGTCAAGCCAAACAGCAGACCAAACGGTACTTTCAGCCACAGAAATGTGGGAATCAGGGCTGACGCCATACAAGTTGACGCAATTAATTGAGTAATAAAGAAATTTTGGAAACTCAAACGTACTGTTTCTGAAAAAGCGTCGCGGAATCTCGTAGGTAGCCAATCTACCAAACTCTGCCACAACTCATCCCCATGCTGCAAAAGATAGAAAGTCAAAACCATTGTTAAGAGAAAGTCCAGCAAGCTAGTCACTGTGATGACAGCCAAATTTAAAACCTGTCCAGAAATTGCTTGCAATTGTCCCTTAACGCGATCGTTAATTTGTACGACTAAAGCATCAAGGTTAATCGGTAAGCCAAGGCTATCCGCTTTCTCATTTAACAGCATCAATTGCGCTCGCCCCGAATCAATCAATTCTGGGATACGAGCCACCAGTTGCTGAGCTTGAGTTAAAGCCAGTGGGAAGAGAGTCACTCCCAAACCCAGTAAAACCGATAAAGCCAGTAAAAACACTAAAACAGCAACTTGTTCTCGCCTAGCACCGTGACGCTCCATCCAGCTTACGGGATAGTTAAGCAGAAACGCTAGCACTGACGCACCAACTAAAATGACTATCAGCGAGTGAAAGTAGTGAAAAATTGCTGAAACTGCCCAACCATTAAGCACGAGTAATGGAGCGAACAGAGCGATCGCGCTAATTCGCGATAGAGGTGAGAGTGTTTGCCACCAGTCGAAGAGCTTGCGTGTCTGCATCTGCCGATTGCGGGATACAACTAAAATAATACTATTTTCTTAAGCTTATTATCTCTGACTACATCACCGCGATCATCCCCCTAACTTAGGATTATTTGGGACTGGGGAACTCAGGACCCCCTCCTTGTTGAGGGGCAATGGGGACTGGCGATTGGCGATTGAGAATTAAAATGTTGATGATTCTTAGGTATGGAATGAGGAATTTAGTACCAACATAGGGAAGAATATTGTCAGTACCCAACACTCAACATTATCCAATCCCTATGTTCACCCCCCCGTCACCGACCTCTAACCCTCATTCCCCAATCGCCAATCCCCAATCGCCAATCCCCAATCGCCAATCCCCAATCGCCAATCCCCAATCGCCAATCCCCAATCGCCAATCCCCTATATCTAATTCCAGTCATTGGGTTTTTCCCATCGTTATGGACTCTCTACCGCCATAAAGGAAGCCGGGAACAACTTGCACTCAGTCGTCTGTCAATAACCTTGGCGTTTACCTGGCTTTTGGGATACCTCTTGTTAACAACAGTCGGCGAAAGTTCAGACTTTTTAACACTGCGTCTACTTATTCTTAATAGCTTTCTTACCTCTGGATACTTTTTAGTAAGTATTTGGTTGATTATTCGTATAGCTAAAGGCAAGTCTTACCGTTTATCTGGATTTAGTGAATTTGCCGAACGATGGATGGGAAAATACTTGTCTTAAGAACCTTATATGAAAAATCACTTTCAGTGTTTTCACTTAATTTTCTTATTATTTGGCATTTTCTCCAAATCAGCTCTAGGCAAATTAAGTTTTCTCTTGCCATACTTCAAGAAAACATCTCCGGATTTACTAAAAAGTAGGAGAATTACTGCAATAAGTGTTTTGGTTAACACTCAAGTGGTAAATTTACCGCTAATAATCAAAAAGAGTTAGTTATTATAAGTCGATTTAGCTGTTTTTAGAAGACAGCATATTTTTCACTTTTTATCAGTAAGTGTGAGGAAGTCAGTGACGATTCAAAGAACTTCGGCGCAAGGAAATTACTCAGCACCCCGCAACGACTCGATTGATAACAATACTCAAAACCATAAATCGGGGCGCTGGTTGTGGTTCTGGGTTGGAATGAGTGGTATTGCAATGGTGTCAGCAACAGCAGGAGCGCTGTTAGCGGTTTCTTTAACAAGTACACCTTTATTACAAACAAATCTCAGCCCAGATGAAGCAGCCGTGTTTGATGGCGATCGCATTTCTGGAAGTGGATTGAGGTTTTCGGAATTAACTCGTCCTGTCAACATCTTAATGATGGGAATGAGCGTACTTCCACAGGACATTCAACACCCACCAAGTGAAAGCCTCAAACTGGGTTATCATCCCCAAGTCAATTCTTTTGATGGGCTAGCTGATGTCATGCTCTTGATGCGATTCGATCCAGAGAAGAAGAAATTAGTGATGCTTTCCATTCCCAGAGATACCCGTGCAAGAATAGAAGGACATAACGCTAAGAAAATTAATGCTACAAATGTCCTTGGTGGACCAGCATTAACAGCCAAAACTGTTAGTAATGTATTGGATGGAGTAGGAATCGATCGCTATATTCGGATTAATGTTTTGGGAGTTGCCAAATTAATCGATGCCTTGGGTGGAGTCACGGTTTACGTTCCCAAGGATATGAAATACAAGGATGAATCTCAACACTTATTTATTAATTTAAAAGCCGGAAAACAGCATCTTAATGGGGACCAAGCATTACAACTTTTACGTTTTCGTCATGACGAAAATGGAGATATTGGTCGCATCCAACGGCAACAAATGGTGATGAGAGCTTTAATGGATCAATCCCTCAACCCGGCGACTGTCACTCAATTACCTAAAATTCTTAACGTTGTTAAAGACAATATTGATACGAATTTAACAGTTGAGGAGTTATTAGCACTAGTCGGCTATGGAGTGAGAACAAACCGCTCCAATATGCAAATGATGATGCTACCCGGTCGGTTTAGTCAACCAGGAGAGTTTGAAGCAAGCTACTGGGTACCAGATAAAAAGCGTGTTAGTAGCATGATGGGTCAGCACTTTGAGGTGAAATCGGAGTTGATACCTCTTTCTACCGAACCAGGTTCGCTGCATGTTGCCATTCAAGACAGTACGGGTAGTCAGAATACCAATCTCCGACCTTTAATTAAAGTGCTGCAAAAAGCTGGTTACAATAATGTCTACATTGCTAAAAGTTGGGGCGAACCTTTGGAGGTAACTCACATTGTTGCTCAACAAGGTGATGGTAACAGTGCTGAATCGATTCGCAATTTTTTAGGATTTGGGGAAGTGCGTGTAGAAAGTACGGGGAACCTCGGTTCCGATATCAGCATTCAGGTGGGGAAAGATTGGTTGGAAAAAGTACGCAACTTGGAAAACACTGTTGCACCGTAACTACAGGAAATTTTGAACCGCAGATGCACGCAGATGAACGCGGATAATTGATGGATAATTATCCGCGTTTGTCTTATTTGTTCCCAATCCCTATTTCTTAATTCTTAACCCCCACTCTATCCACAACCCCTAAGTTTCTGGTTTCAGCTTTGGACAAACGATTGACTGTTAATAATGGTATTTCTTGCCAACAAGTTTTACAAAACCAGTAAACTTCACCGTGCCGGACATGACGCAAGAGGCAATCGCCGCAACAGGGACAACTGTTGGATCGCATGCTCATATTTACGTCCTCCTTGTTAAAGAAATGTTGATATAAATGCGATAAAAAATTGTTGATTAAAATTGGATTTTGGCGGAATGAATTCGACCATTGGTATGAACGCGAGCCTCTATAATCTTGTTATAGACCGCTTCATATCCATTAACCATTTGGATAACGCTAAACTTGCTTTCTATATATTCTCGGCAAGTTTGACGGTTTAATTCCAAAGCGGCGGGAATCGTTGCTGCCATTTCTCCGTAGCTTTGGCACACAAAACCTGATATACCATTGGCAACAACTTCTGATACAGAACCCATGTTAATGGCAATGACTGGCGTACCAGTTGCCATTGATTCAATCATTACTAGACCAAAAGGTTCTTGCCAGGTAATGGGGAAAAGAGTCATAGCGGCGTTACCCAAAAGCTCGGCTTTCTCAGTATGGTTAATTTCACCTAAATACTGAATCTGATGACCATCTATTTGGGGAGCAATCTCTTGTTCAAAAAACTTAGAGTCTACTACATCTACTTTTCCTGCCATCTTCAAACGCCAACCTGTTTGTTTGGCAATGGCAATGGCATATTGCGGTCCCTTTTCTGGAGAAAAGCGTCCCAAGAATGCCAGATATGGCGGTTCTTCGTGTTTTGCTACAAAAGGATAATCATCTAGATTAATCCCGTTGTAAACTGTGCCTGCATAGTTTAAATCTATTTGACGTTGCGCGTTACTAATGCTGACGTAAGGTTGCTTGTGGTGATGGGAATAGACGTGCCGATTGTCTTGTGTAAATCTACCGTGCAGGGTATGCACTGTAGGCGTTGGCACTAAACTCGCCAAAGGTAACGCTGAGATCCCTACATGAGAGTGAATGATATCGAATTCCGATGCTAACTGGTAGACTTGGCTGAGTTCTAGCATTTCATACACTGCGTACTCTTTGACGTTTGGGTCTAAGCGTAATGCACAAGGATAGACTGCTTCTAACCTAGCTAGAGTTTGCGAGTCACCAGATGCAAACAGCGTAACATCATGACCTCTTTTTACAAGTTCGTCAGTCAAACGACTTACAACTAGTTCAATTCCTCCGTATGTTGGAGGTGGAACTCGTTCCCATAAGGGAGCTACTTGAGCGATTTTCATAAGTGTTCTGGTTCAGCAGCTTGTACTAGTCTATTACTAGGGTTTATAACCGATTGGGTCAAGCATTTATACTTACCTATCTGATTCTTAAGTTAACTCAAATATTTTGCAAGAGTGCAATTTCGGTTAACCATACCTAGAAATAGTCACCAACAAGTTACGGAGAGCGGTTATAACGATTTAGCAACTACACTCTTAATATAAAGCTGTTTGCGGAAGTTTATCATCTACCTTGGGGATCATAAAAATACTAAAGTTTTGTTACCGATCGCACTAAATGTTTAGAAGGGATCGATTCTTTTGACTGATAGCTAACTCTTGACCAACAACCATTGACCGAGGACTATTATCTATTGACTATCGATCGCTACCTACTGATAAATCTTTGTAAAAAAAATGAAAGTGGCTACTTGGAATGTCAACTCAATTCGCACTCGCATTGGACATGTTATCGATTGGTTGAACCAAAATCGGGTTGATGTGCTCTGTATGCAAGAGACTAAAGTTATCGATCCTGAATTTCCGCGTGCGCTATTTGAGGAATTAGGATATCACCTTTACATATCAGGACAAAAATCATATAACGGTGTTGCGATCGCGAGTTGCCAACCCTTAACGGATGTCAGCAGTAGTTTTTATGATGTTTTGTCAAATTTAGAACCAGAATGGGACGTGCAAAAACGGATGATTACAGGAATTATAGATAATGTCAGGATTATTAATCTTTATGTGCCAAACGGCTCCTCTGTGGGAAGCGAAAAATACGATTACAAACTCCGTTGGTTAACAGTGCTGCGCGAGTACTTAAAAACACTTCTAGTGTCCTCACCCAGTATTTGTATGTGTGGGGACTTTAATATAGCTTTAGAAGATAGGGATATTCATAGCGGGGCGAGCGCAGAAAATCAAATTATGGCTTCCGTTGCAGAGCGCCAAGCCCTAAGAGAGGTTTTGTCATTGGGATTCAGCGATGTTTTTCGGAAATTTACCTCAGAAAGCGGGCATTATAGTTGGTGGGATTATCGGGCTGCAGCGTTTCGACGAAATCTCGGTTGGCGAATCGACCATCATTATCTCACACCAGACTTATACGAGCGTGCTACAAGCTGCTTTATTGACGTTACTCCTAGAAAATTAACTCAACCAAGCGACCATGCTCCTGTAGTTGTGGAATTTTAGAATTTTGTCTGTTGTTATTTGTTGTTTGTCCTTTGTAATTTAGAGATGTAGCGGTTCTTACTTGGGTGCAATACACAAAAAAGTTATGGAACCGCACCCTTAACGCAGATGCACGCGGATGAAGCCTTACCTCATTCGGATAAAAATCGCTATAAATAACCCAAGGACTAACAACTAATGACCAATGACCAATGCCCAATTAGCAATTAGCATGCATCCTATGTTTCTAGTTACTGGAGCCACTGGAGGAATAGGTCGCCGAGTCGTGCGACTTTTGCGGGAACAGGAAAATCATGTACGGGCGTTTGTTCGCCTTACGTCACGATACGGTGAGTTAGAACACAGAGGAGCAAGTATCTTCATTGGCGATTTGCGCCAACAGCAAGATATCCAGAAAGCTTGTCAAGGTATGCGGTACATCATTAGCGCTCACGGTTCTGATGGTGATGCCTTATCCTTAGACTACCGCGCTAATATTGAACTGATTGACCAGGCAAAAGCGAATGGAGTGCAACACTTTGTGTTCATTTCTGTATTAGGAGCAGATCGGGGTTATGAAGATGCTCCCACGTTCAAAGCCAAACGAGCAGTAGAAAAATACCTGGAAACTAGTGGTTTAAACTACACTATTTTACGTCCAGCTGGATTAGCATCGGATTTGCTACCATCAGCAGAAAGGTTTCGAGAAACAGGGTTATACTTGCTCGTAGGCGACCCTAAAAATCGTACCTCAATTGTCAGTACGGATGATTTGGCTAGTATCGTGGTGGATTCTGTAACATTGGAAGCTGCTCGCAATCAAACTTTTACTGTTGGCGGCCCCTCAATTTTACTACGAGAGGATATTCCCAAAATTTTTAGTCGCGTCTTTAATAAAGAACCAGTTATTATCAATCTACCACTGTTTCTTGTTGATGTAGCACGCGGGGGATTTGGTTTATTGAATCCCCAACTACAGAAAAACTTGGGTACTTTCCGCACGTTACTAGCAAATGAATTTTTCTGTAAACATGAGGAGATTGCTAAAGTAGAAGCAATTTTCAATTTTCAATTGGAAACACTAGAAAACTTCCTACGCCGATATTTGGCAGTTTAATTGGGGATTGGGGATTGGGGAATAGCGATTGGGAAATTCTTTCACCCAATCCCTAATCCCCGATCCCCAGTCCCTAGTCCCTAATCTAACTTTTTATGAAATATTCCCTAGTAGCAAGTGCAGCTCAAGCACGTAAAACAAAACAGCGTTTCGCTAAACCAGACGAACAACTTTCTTATGAACTGGGTAAGGCAGTTCAAGAATTGCCACCTTTGTATACTAGATTGTTGGCAGGAACAATTAGTGTAGTGGTATTTGGAGCGATCGCATGGGCGCATTTGTCCCAAATTGATGAAGTGGCGACAGCACCGGGCGAGTTAATTGCGTCTTCACAGGTTCGTCCCGTAACCGCTTTAGGCAATGGCTCAATTCTCACCGTAAACGTAAGAGAAGGCGAGCGTGTTGTCAAAGATCAAATCTTGATTCAACGCGATCCTGATTATCAACAAGTTGATGTTGCGCGTCTGTCGCAATCTACCAAGCTAATTCAAGAAGACTTGCGGCGTCTCGATGCAGAACGCACGGGAGCTAAAACAGCAGGAACGCAACTCCAAGACGAACTGTTAAATTCGCGTTTGCGAGATTTCCGGGCGAGTCAAGCAGCAGCTGAAGCTGAAGCTAAGCGTCAGTTAGCCAGAATGGATCAAGCCAAAGTACGATTAACGCGATTGCAAGAAAATTTGGTAAATGCTAGAACCAGCGTTGCCAATGCCAGAACTAACCTTGCTAACTCTCAAAATCTCCGTGCTAAAGTGGAAAATAGTTTGACTATTGCTAAGCAAAGAGAACAAGGTCTAAAAACTTTAGTCGGTCCCGGTGCTATACCCAGAGTTGATTACTTAGACGCACAAGAAAGACTCAACCGTGCAAATGCGGAAATTACTAGGGCGAGTGATGAAATTACAAACTCTCAAAACAGAGTTATAGAAGCTCAAGATAAAGTTAAATCTTTAGAAAAAGATATTGATGCTCAAGCCCAAGAAATCCGTCAAGCCGAACAAGCATATCAAGCAGCACAGAATCAAGCAGAAAAAGTAGCATCAGAACGCCAAAGTGAAATTTTAACTCAAATTAATAAGCGTAAAGAAGAATTGACCACTGTTCAAGGTCAGTACGAGCAAGCAAAGAAGCAAAAAGATATGGAAACTATTAAATCTCCAGTTTCCGGTACTGTTTACAGAGTCAAAGCAACTAAGGGACCAGTACAAGCAGGTGAAGAATTGCTGTCAATTTTACCTGAAGGCGAAGACCTCCTTTTGGAAGTCAAAGTGCTCAATCGCGACATTGGTTTTATTCGTGAGGGAATGAGAGCAAAAGTTAAGATGGCAACTTTTCCTTTCCAAGAATTTGGCACAATTGATGGCGAAGTGGTACAAGTTAGTCCCAATGCCATTGTTGATAAGGAAATGGGCTTAGTTTTTCCCACAAGAATTAAGTTGAACAAGCACGTGGTTACGGTACGAGGTCAAGAGGTTGCATTTACTCCAGGGATGACAGCTTCAGGAGAAATTGTGACTCGTAAGAAGTCAGTTTTGACTTTTATTATGGAGCCAATTACTCGTCGATTTAGCGAAGCTTTTTCTGTTAGGTAATATTGGGGACTGGGGACTAGGGATTGGGGATTAGGGACTTGGGATTAATCAGGTTTTATTATTATGTTTCTTGTGGTACGGGCGTCCTCGCCCGTACCACAAGAAATTTTAATCATCGGCATACATTTGCAATTCTATAACTTTTTTGTCTATTGCACTCAAGTAAGAACTATCATTTGTATATTTCACCAAATAACTAAAGGATAGAAGTCAGCTATTTCTCGATCTGCTGTAATAAGGGAAGCTTGGTTTCTTGTGGCAACTGCTACAACTACTCTATCTACTGGATCTCGATGTTCCCATTTTAATTTGACACTCTCTAACCAAATTTCTTCAATCGATTGGGATAATACAGATCGCATTAGATTTTTTTAGAGTTGCAACGTAATCATCAATATCTACTCCTAGATCTAATTTCCGATTTTTGACCTTGATAGCTATTTCCCACACAGATGTTGATGGAACGAGACCATTTTTATCCTGCTCCATCTGCTCACAAGCTTTTTTCGCACGCTGAGACAGTTTGTCAGGATCTAAACTCCACCAAATGAGGGTGCAGGTATCAAGGACAATTTTCATACTTCTTGCCACTCTTCAGTAGTTGGGGTAGTTAAATCTTCAAAATACTTAACTTTACCACGCATATTCTTAAATAATTCTTCAGTTGAAGGAGTTTGTTCGTATTGAGAAATTTTGACAACTGGTTTGTTTCCATCAGTTACTAAAATTTCTTCACCTTCTAACTCTACAAGTTGTAAAACCTCTAGTAAATTAGCTTTTAGTTCAATCTTGTCAACTGTTTTCATACTTTTAATTTTCGATTATAAAGGCTAATTCTTGGTACGAAGAACTAATTATATTATTTTAATATATAGGAAGTTTAAATGACTATAAAAAACTTTAAGCACTGTAGGGAAGCCACTCTCGTGTGTGTCTTTATGGGTGTTGAGAAAAGTGAGGTTGGGCATTTGCTCACCAACTAAAGCTTGTGGTAGACAATGCCTACCCTACTCCTTTCTCCTTATCCTCATCTACTTTGTCCCCTCTGTCCCCAATCTTTAGTCGCTATTTTCCAGAAAAATATTGGTCGATTATTTTTTCAAGTTCTCCCATAATCTTCTCGAAATCTTCCGTACCGTCATCTTTGTCTTTTTCATCTTTCTCCTTATCCTTATCGCTTACGCTATACCTAGCAATGTTGAAAGTATTTCCACTACTAAATACTTTTGAGCGAAGAATAGAATTTTCAGATGTCTCATTATTCTTAATTTTCGGTTGGAGACTAAAAGCAGACTCTTGAGCACTGCTCAACTGATTTGGTAATTTAGGAATTTCACTTGTCCAGCTACTAACATCTGGCATAGACAAAGAAGCCAATTCTCCTGTCTTGCTAAAGCCATCTTCGTATTGTTTAATACGGAAACTAGATGGTGTCCAATTGCTATCTGAAACAAAGCTAGATAGATTTAAAGTTGTTGTTTGCGTACTATTGCCAGAAGTTTCTGAGAGAATTTGACAGACTTGAGCATCGGTTAAGTTTTTGTTAGCACTAAGCATCAAAGCAACAACACCAGCAACATGGGGCGTTGCCATTGATGTTCCACTGTAAACAGTATAGCCATTATTTGGAATTGTAGAGTATACATTAACTCCGGGTGCAGTTACGTAAGTGATGGGATTACTTCCTGCTTTGTTAGAGAACTCGGCTAAGTTGTTATCCTTGTCTACTGCTCCAACCGCAATTCCATGTTTTTCCGCGTAACGGGCGGGATACGCTGGTTGCGAATCGCTTTCATTACCAGCTGCCATAACCACGATCGCGCCCCGACTACTGGCATAATCAAGGGCTAACTCCAAAAGAAAGTCGCCAGAACTCCCACCCAAACTGAGATTAATGACATTAGCACCATTGTTTACAGCATAGTAAATTCCATTTGCGATCGCAGCATAAGATCCTACACCAGAGTCATTCAATACTTTCACTGCCATAATTTTGGCATCATAGGCAATACCCGTGACGCCGACGTTATTGTTTGCACCTGCAATAGTACCAGACACGTGAGTGCCATGACCGTAGGTATCTAAAGTATCTTTGTTATCTCCGTCAAAGTTCCACCCGTAAACATCATCTATGTAACCATTGTCGTCGTCATCTATGCCATTGTCGGCAATTTCTTTGCTATTCGTCCAAATATTTGTTTGTAAGTCATTGTGGTTGCGATCGACGCCAGAATCTAAAACAGCAACAACAACACCTTGACCTGTATATCCTTGTTTCCACACTTCTGGAGCTTTTACAAAATCGGCTCCCCAATCTTTACCGCCAAGGTCGGAAACGTCAGCAAAAGTTTCTTGAGCGATCGCTTGAGAAACTGTTGCTGCTGCATTAATCGAACCATAACCAGACGTAGGGCTAAACTGATTATTAGCAGACGTGTTATAAGTTGTTACATCTGTTTCTAAAGTTTCTACACTTGGATTAAAACGACTACTGTTAAGGCTCAAGTTATAGTCATTGCTAGAATCAAAGCAATTTACTGAGGAGATAGAAGGAATAGTTAGCCCTTTATCGGAAGATAAACTTTTACTCGTAATATCATGGGGCATCAGTATTTTCTCCTCACTCAAGTCTATCTTGTTAGTAGTTAGTGGTTAGTCACTAGAAAGACTAACAATCTTTGTATTAAAATACGTAATTTTACGCACATTAGTTTCAAAACTCTATTTAGAGTTTTTCATGTAAATTACGTCTCTATGTAGAAATTACTATTGAATTTGAAAAAAAAAAGATAACTATTTGACAAATATTCTTTTTTTAAAAGTTTTGAAGTTTATAGCTCGATCGAATTCATGAAAATGACGTGTCGGCGAGATACTGAGCAATACTATACCCATTCGCATCCTTGTAGAGACAAGGGTTAACCCTTGTCTCTACAAGGATACGATTAACCCTTGTCTCTACATCAACGGGAATTTTGAAATTAAATTCCCATATTCATCCATATTTTTTTCCTCCATACACAATCACTTCTAAACAGATACATTGCTATCGCCCTCCTACCCCCCTGAACGGTTACCTCCTACCTTCTGAAATCATTTCAACAAATAAGTGCATAAATTGACTGTGCGATTACCTATTAAAAAATCAGGAAAGCTATCTAAATTTAGTTGACTTGACAGTCAATTGAAATAGTTTTATACACACATTATTAGAGTTTTGTCAATGCTTATGCTTCGTAAAATTGCTGAAATTGGTTAATAACTGAGCGTTAATATGATGACGCTGGCACTACTGCTGTGCTACTTCAACTGGGAGTTAGAGGAACTATACGGAGTCTTATTGACTCGATTATGGCACTCGATCTCTACATAGGGGCGAGCGATCAAAAAGGTTGCAGGGGTGCGATGCGTTTACTTGAAAGCCGCTGCTATTTGTTGTAAAAGACACTACCCAATTCATTACACATGAAACGAACCATGACTAACAGAAGTTTTAATCGCCGTGAATTCTTGTGGGGACTTAGCCAGTCTGTCCTAACCTCTCTCATTTTAGGACGAGCATGCCAGCAGGTAGCAGCAGAGAGCAAGCCCACCTCGGTGTTAGTTCTTGGTGCTGGTCTTTCGGGGTTATATACGGCGTTGCTGTTAGAGGCAAAGGGACTAGCAGTGACTGTACTAGAAGCACGCGATCGCGTTGGAGGTCGCGTCTATACTCTAGACAATATTCCTGGTAAACCAGAAGCAGGAGGTCAAGCATTCAATGAGAATTACCAGCGCTTGCTAACTCTCAGCAAAAACTTGCAAGTACCTACAGAACAAATAAGCGTGTCAAATCGAGAACTACTGCTTTACATACGAGAGCAACCTGTGCTGTCATCAGATTGGGCTGGATCTACCGCAAACTTGCTAGCAGCAACAGAACGTAATACACTGCCACCGCAACTACTAACATCTTACCTCAGCCCAGATAATCCTTTACCAGACGAGACAGCCTGGACAAAGGCAGAATATTTTGCTCTCGACATTCCCTTAGAGCAATATTTGAGTACCAAAGGCGCTTCCCCGGAAGCTTTGCGCCTAATGAATTTTAATCCTGGTTCCTTCTTCAATAGCGTAAGGGCTACCTCTGCTCTCTGGGCACTCCGAAATAATCAAAGAGCCAAGATTCCAAGTCAACAACCTATGCGGATTGACGGTGGGAACTCTCGCCTACCAGAAAAAATGGCAGATGCTCTTAAGTTTCCCGTTCAAATGAACAAGATAGTCACATCTATCCAGTCGAGTGACACTAGAGTAGGAGTTGAATGTGCTGATGGTTCAAAGTTTCAAGCTGACTATGCTATCGTTACTTTGCCATTTTCTGTGTTACGTGGGATACAAGTATCTCCTCCTTTACAAGGTAGACAGGCTGAAGCAGTAGCAGAATTACCCTATACGATTGTGACGCGGATTCAATTGGCAGTTCGCCGTCCCTTCTGGGAAGAAGATGGATTTCCCACACAAATGTGGACGGACACGCCACTTCAGTCCATTTCTCCTATAGAAGATGCAACAGGAATGCAAAACCTAGTATGCATTACAGGTGGTGCTAAAGCTCAGCAGTTGGATGCCATGAATTCGCAGGTATTAGCCGAATTTGTCCAATCCGAACTGGCGCGAATCCGCCCCGCCAGCAAAGGGAATGTGGAGATAACCAGTGTTGTTTCCTGGGGTCGCGATCCGTTTGCACGAGGTGCTTATTCTCACTTTGCACCCGGACAAATCCGCCGCTTTCAAGACAAAATGGCTCAACCTTGGTACAGGATTCACTTTGCTGGCGAACACACAGCAATCGCTTCTGCAGGCATGGAATCGGCTTTAGAATCAGCTGAGCGAGTAGCGAACGAAGTTTTGGCGCGTATAGAGTAAATGAAGCGGTTGCAAACTAGTAGTTAGTAATTAGTAGCAACTAATCACTAACTACTCATGTTGCACTCGGATGTAACATATGCACCTGAAAAATATGATTATCATGAATTTAGTACGGTGTTTGAGAGCGTTGAGCAATTCAACAAAACAGAACCAGGACTCAAGATACAAACTTCGGGTTTTGAGATATCCTTCCTCTATGGTTTCCGAAGTAAACTACCTGACAAAGAAGCAGAAGCTGTGCGAAGAGCATATCTTGAGTATTACAATAAAGTTTAGCGGGTAAAACTTAAACATAGATTTTTATAATGAACACCTTTGAGACTTCCAAAACTTTGGAGGATAAGTTACAATAAGCTATTTATCCAAATTTAGGTTAGCAAAGGCACTGCGTCCTCACATAAAAGTAGAAATATGCAAATTATGTCTTTCTGTAGGTAGGCTTAATTAATCCGTCAATAGCAGTAGTGCAAGCATCTCGCTCGCGGGGTTTTCAACCCGCACTGCATCTTATATTTAATCCAACCCACTTACTTATGTAGAAATTACTATTTAATCAAATAAAAAAAAGATAATTATTTGACAAATATTATTTTTTAAAAGGTTTTGTATTTTCTAGCATTCCTAAATTCATGAAATGTAAATGGGGTTGCGATCGCATTTCCTACACTTTTCTTCTGTATTTTTATCTACTCAGTAATAATTCGGAAAGATTAAAAACTATTTGTATAAGGAATATAAGTATTATCTTTGGAGTCAAAATATGATTTATATTACAGAATATTTTACAAATAACTTCTCGATCGGTATAAAAATCGATTCAATATAGAGAGAAAAACATGACAACAGCTTATGTTATTAGTAACAACACCCTGATATCATTTGATACCTCTAACCCCGATAACCCTAACGCTGGCGTCCCCATTACTGGACTCGCGGCAGGTCAGAATCTAGTAGGTATTGACTTCCGTCCCCAAAACGGCAAACTCTACGGAATCGCTAGCGATGGTATGGGCAATGCCCAACTTTATGCCATCAGTACCCAAACTGGATCGGCTGTTGCTGTCGGGACATTGGGGCAATTTGTTGATGGTACGGGTAACACAATTGCAATTACAGGTTCCGGCTTTGGAGTAGATTTCAACCCAACTGTCGATCGCCTCCGCATTGTGACCTCAAGTGGACTAAACTTTCGCGTTAACCCAAACACTGGAGCAGCGATCGACGGTAATATGCTTGTGGCAAATACCAATCCTGATGGTTCGATCGGTGGTGGTACCACTACAGTTGACGCCACAGCATACACAAACAGCACTCCCAACGTTACAGCAACGACACAATACACCCTGGATTCAGTTACTAATACATTATTCATTCAAAATCCCCCCAACAATGGTACCCAGACATCACCACTGGTAGTAACTCTTAATGGCAGCCCTCTGGACTTTACTAACGTCAATGGCTTTGATATTCCATCAAGTGTTAATGTCTCAGCATCAAATACTTCAGCAACTGGACAAGCATTTGCCGCTCTTACGGTTGGTGGTCAAGCTGGACTTTACGCTCTAGAGCTTTCTACTGGTGCTGCGACATTGGTTGAAACGGTTGGTGGTGGCACAGATCCAGTTCAAGGGTTTGCACTCCAAAATGAAGTGGTTCCTGACGGCTTACCCCTAATTGGATTGACTGCAGATGGTACTCAACTTCTTCGCTTCAATAGCGCCAGTGCTCGAACAGCGATCTCCGCGCCTGTTACTGGTGTAGCCGCAGATGAGACCCTAGTGGGCATTGACCTACGTCCAGCGACTGGGCAGTTATACGGACTGGGAATTAACAATGTAGCTAACACAGGCAGTCTATACCTGATCGATCCTCAAACTGGAACAGCAACAATCGTAGGTGGGCAAGCAGGGCAAATTGCCTTTGTTGATGCTCTTGGCAATCCTGTGGATTTACCCTCTGCTGACACTGGTTTTGGTTTTGATTTTAATCCAACAGTCGATCGCATTCGTGTCGTCACGGGTACTGGGTTGAACTTCCGCCTCAATCCAATTACAGGTGTCGCTGTTGATGGAAATGCCGGAGTCGCAGGTATTAACCCAGATGGTTCAGTTAACGGACTTCCTACAGGTTCAGTTGGGATTTCTGCTAGTGCTTACACCAACAGCTTCAATGGAACCACTGTTACAACTCAATACACTCTGGACTCAACTAGCAACAGCTTGTTTATTCAGAACCCGCCTAATAATGGCACGCAAACAGTTCAATTACCAGTGACTCTTAACAGTGCTCCATTAGACTTTACTGAAGCTAGCGGTTTCGATATTCCTTCAAATGTACGGGTACAAGCATCAAACGCAGCAGCATCCGGACGGGCGTTAGCAGCATTGAGAGTCGGGGGAGTCACTAATTTGTATGAAATCGAACTCAGTACTGGGGCGGCTACCTTTCTTAGTCCCATCGGTACAGGTGCAACAAGTTTAGCTGGTTTAACGGTTGGTGAAGCTCCTATTGGCGCGGTGGCATTTGGCACGCCTTCCTATACCGTTGCTGAGAATGGTAGTGCGATCGCGCTCAATCTAGTTCGCACAGGTGGTTCGAGAGGGGAATTTACGGTAAGTGTAGCTGCTACAGGTGGAACAGCAACTGCTGGTACTGACTACACTGCCAATCCTATAACCGTGACTTTTGCTGACGGTCAGACGACTGCCTCTGCTACCTTAAATATTACTGATGACAGCCTGACTGAAAGCAATGAGACAGTTTTACTGGCTTTGAGGAATCCGACGAATGGATCTGTTTTAGCTTCTCAGGACACTGCTACCCTTAATATTACTGACAATGATACTGTTGGCAATACTGTTGGCACGATCGCGGCTAATTTTGCTGCCAACGGTAGTGCTATTATCTCTACCACTAACAAAGTTCAAAATTTTGTACAGTTTTCTTTATCCAGTCAAAAGAATGCTTTTGTCAACGAGATTGTTGCTTTCACGGTTGATGACGATTTGGGTACAATCAATGGTATTGCCCCTAATGCCACAGGCTACCTTGATGCTGCGAGCGCTCGTTCCCGTACCATCTTCTCCACACTCAATAACAATCCAAATGGCTTTGGTACTGGTGGATTATCAAGTACTTTAGATTTTGGGTCTAATGCACGTTTTTCGACTTTCTTGATTCAAAACGGTAGCCTTGATGAATTGCGAGCAGGACAGATTTCTAGGAACAATGTCTTTTTTAGTAACCAGACTTCGGTACGTATTTCTAATACGACTGCTAGTAATTTCACCTTTGGCTTTGAAGATAGTCCCAACACTGGTAGTAATGACTTTAATGATGTAGTGCTACAGGTGAATCTGGTTAGCCAAGATACATTAGCAGGGACTGCATTACAGGGACAAGGACAGAGCGAGGTGCTAGATTTTAGCTCTCTCACAGGACAAGTCAATACTTCATTTACGGTTAATCGTGAAGCAGCCTTCGACAATTTTGTAGGATTTTACCGCGTGGTAGACCAGAATGGTGGAATTGATACCAATGGCGATGGTATCGCAGACATCCTGCCGGGTGACACAGGTTATGCTCAAGCAGCGGTGAGTAATCGTGTAACAGGAATTGACTTAAGTGTAGGAAACCAACAAACAGCAACCGTCTCAGGACAGTTTGCAGGTGGCTCTATTTTTGCTCCTTTCTTAATTGCAAATGGCTCAGTGAACCAGGTTCTTAGCGGTCAAAAGTTAGATGAGGTATATTTTGCCTATTTGGGAGCAAATTCCGATCGAGTCGATCGTATTCGCCTTCTCGGTGACAATACGTTCGGCTTTGAGGATTTACCAGGTGGCGGAGATAAGGACTTTAACGATGTCATCGTGCGTGTGACTATTTAAGCTACTAATGAAGACAGGCGTCTCGCCTGTCCTACGCCACTAACAACTTACACAGTTGTATCCCAGTAACTGAAGTTTGACTGAAGTTCGCTCCAACTGGCTTCGATAATACCTGGTTTAGCAGCGTTTGTATTCATACCCCAAGGATTGAAAAGGGCAAATTTTTGCGTAGAAGCATTGTAACCAACAAGTGAGTAAGCATGACCTGCTACTACATTTGCTGCGACTCCAGAGGTTTTTGAACCAAATCCAACAAGTTGTTCAGAATTGAAGGCATTGATGATTGAGTTACAATCAATAGCTTTTCCTAGAGCAGATTTTTTGCCTGTAATTTGTGCAAAGGCATCACTTATGTACCCTCCATTCCCAATACCTTCGTAAGTGTTGGTATTGTTTTGGAAAATCCATCCCGATTCATTTAGTTGAGCGTAAGCCTTTTCAGCAAAGGCAACCCATAATTCATTGCCAGCATTGGTGTAGTGACTGCCTTTACTTGCATAAATAAAGGCTCCAGATGCATCTGTGGGTAAATATCTGTCTACTGTGACGTAATCTGCAACTCCATTTCGGAAAAAGCGTACTGTAAAGGTGTTGTCACCATTGTCAATGAACATACTCTCTATTGTACTAGGGGTACGAGAGGCTGTTGATGCCAGTCCTGCTAAGAAATAGCAGTCATTCATACCGCCTTGTTTTACATCCTCGTAGCTAACCCTATTTTGGAACAAAGAACCACTTGCAAATTGATAGGTGTAAGAGCTTTGCGGGCGATCGCTCCCATAAAACCATTTGTTAATCAAGTTTTCTAGTTGAACATCGCTACTACCAGCAGCCAAATTTCCCAAAGAGTTTCCTTGATACTTTTGATTGGCAGTATCACTATTTATAACTTTGTTGGATAGAACTCTAACGTGGTCAAATATTTTTATGTAAGAGGTATTACTTACCAATGTACGGAGATCTGATAGTTCAGTAGCATCTACCACACTACCATCTTTTGACTCGCGAAGAATAGAGATGATATCATTGCGATCTAACAAACCATCACCAAAACGCAACCTTGCAGACGAACGTATGACTTCATCTTGAATATTTTGGTCAAACCAATCCGGTACGGCTCCGACTTTAAAAGCTGTTTGCATACTTTGAGTGCTAGCACCTAGTTTGTCATAAGCTTTTGCAAGTAATTGGTAGTTACCGCTAGATAGGCTATTTAGAGAGTACGTAAAGCTGCCATAATGACTGTCAGTGTTATCAACAGCGAACTGTACGGCATCGCTAATATCCTGCCAATGACTACCATCTTTTTGCAGCCAAAAGTCAACTCGTGCCAAATCACTTGCACCGTTAGGGTCGAAAACTTTAGCATTGGAAAGACTGACTGTCTCTCCAGCTTTATAAGAGCCTTTATAGGTGTTGAATTGTAGGGATTGTGGTGCTTCGTTTTGAAAAGCTTTTAAGTTGTAACTAGTATTTGCACTACCAATCCGAGAAACTTGAATGTAGTAAGTGCCTGCACCTACAGTAATACCTAAAGATTCAGCCGTGTTGTGACGGTTATGCGAGCCTGCAATAGTCGAACCATTGCTATCGAGTAACTGTAAATCTGCATCTGCTGAAAGACCATCAAGATTTAGACTCAGACTACTACTTCCACTGAGACTAAAACTATAGAAATTATCTGGATTACGCCGACCTAATGAACCTACAAAAGTTTGGTTGCTTGTAGTAATGTTTATACTTAAAGATGTGTCAAGGCTTTGACTGGTAAAATTGTTTTGCATAAAAATATATGTGTCCTGTTGCTGCAAAGATTTGATAGACAAACCAATCAGAACCTAAGCTAGGTAAAGGTTTTACAAAAAGCTCGATGTATGAGATTCAAGGTATGTTATTCAATAATGCTTGCAGCAACTTGAAAACAGCCACGCTAAAAGCACGTAACTTTTTTAACAGAAAAATATTATTATATCAGTATAAACACATTTATAATAAATAGAGACCAGCGATCGCTCACTGGTCACTGGTCATTGGTCACTGGTCACTGGTCACTGTTCACTGCTTAAGCGCCTCTAGCAATAGCCAATGCTCTCCGTACAGCAGCATCAGCATTTACAAAACCGTTACCGTAATACCTATCGTAGCCAGGGGTCCCCAAATCGTAAGCGTTTTGAGACAGAATTGTTTTGATGTCGCTTGCACTCAGGTTCTTATTAACACTCCACAGTAATGCAGCAACTCCAGTCACGTGTGGTGCGGCGGCAGAAGTTCCGTTAAAATTATAGTTATAGCCAAACTGAAGCCCAGAAGATGCGTTTGATTGAGATGCATTAGCGGCAATAACTTCACCAGGTGCTGATAGGGTCAGATCTTGTCCGCTATTAGAACCCCACCAATTAAGGTATGTAATACGTTCTCCCAAAGTTTTTAGATTACCATAGTAGTCTTTGGGTCCCCAAGAAGCACCCGTAACCATAACATTTGGGTACTTAGCCAAGTAAATAGCCGGTTCTGCGAGAGTATCTGCCCCGGTATTACCAGATGCAAAAACATATAAAACGTTTGGGTTACTAGCAACCAGTTGTTCCAGTTGCAACGAATATCCTCCAGTTAAGCTAAAGTTAATTACTAAACGCCGATTTTCTGCATTTGCCTTAGTAATCATTTTTGAAGTAGCATCTACTAAACTCCAGTCATTAGCATCACCACCAATAACGTCACCAGCATAAACTTCACCATTCCAAAGAATGCCACTTCCTCCCTGACCGTTATTAGTCCGCGCATTGATAATTGATTGAGTTGAAAGACCGTGACTAGTGGCATTTGCACCACTCATCTCATCCGCGTAGTTATCTGCACTATAAGTGGTAGGTCCCAAATCGGGGTGAGTGTTGCCATTGACCAGTGCTAGACCCGTATCTTGAACACCTACAAGAACATTGGAATTACCTGTAGTAAAACGCCAAGCATCTTGCACGCCCATCATGTGCAAATTCCATTGCTGATTAAATAGAGGGTCATTAGGTTCTACAGACAAATTCACCTGTTTATCTGCAAATATAATGCGGTTAATGCCTTCAAAAAGAATTTGTCTGCCATCATCAAGCTTAATAGCATCAAATAGGCGAGTGCAGTTACCTACGTTATAAAGTACACCCTTGCCGCTAGTACTAGCATCTTCTAATTTACTGGAGACAATTGATGACAAATATAACAAATCTCGCTGTCCGCTACCAAAATAAGCATTACCATTACCTGAGAATACCGTAATTTTAGAAGTGGGATCGTCAGTATAAGTAAAAGTATTGGCTCCAAGATTTCCTTTATAGTAACGAGTACCGTCGCTAAGGAGTTGAAATGTCACACCGTCGCTAAGAGTTTGAGATGTCACAGAAGCGGCTGTTGGCGGGTTACTACTAGCACCAGCATTGGACGGTGTGCTGCCAGTTGTAGGCACGGGTAATGTATTTTTGTTGACAGGGGCTGCTGACACACTGAGGTTATAGTACGTTGTACTACTGTTAGTGTCAGCAGAGATTTGAATATAATATGTACCCGGTGATAGCCTTTGAACGATCGCTTCGTCTACAACGCCTGCGTTTTTAGAACTTGCAAGGGTAAAACCACTGATGTCTCGTAACTCCAAATCGGCATTGCCACTTAGATCGTACAGTTTAAGTGACATTACTGTTGTGGTTTCAAGGTTAAATTGATAGTAGTCGGTTTCCGATCTATTTACCCAATCACTGTAGTTATTTGTATAGGAATTAATTGGAATGGATAAAGCAGTTCCATAAGTATTGTTAATTACGTTAATTGGATCGGGACTCGCACTCCTCGGTCGAGAAACAGCGATACGGCTTAAGCCATTAGGCGCTTCGCCTATCGCTTCTTCATTGATTTCATATCCACTTGGTTCTACATATACACTATCACTTAGATTACAAAAGTCGGTTGTCAAACTACTGCGATTGTACAATTTTTTTGGGTACAAACTATTACCCAGTATATCTGTGGAATTCTTGTTGACTGAAGAATAAGTCAAAGCATTGAAATTACAAGCGGTCTCTAGAGAATCTTGGGATAGTGTCACGGACATATTATGTGTTGCACGCAGTACATACTTACATCACAATCTTTCTTTTGTTAAAAAAAAATAGTGTATGTATAAATTTATCAAAATAAAACAAAAATTTTACTTAAACTTTAAAGTGTATTCTTTAAACAGAATTAGAGGTTGCAGCAAACAACCCACACTGCACCAAATCAGATATCCTAATTGGTACTTCAGCAAAAATACATGAAAACGTCAAACCTTAATGATTTCTTTACTAAATTATGTAAATCCTTGGTTAGTGGGTGTCGCTCTCAACACCTTTTTGCTTGGCTTGGCTTGGATTTCGCCTAAAAAGCTACTGACACCGACAGGATATTTCCACGCATGGTTACTTGGGACTCTCATTTGGGGAACACTAGGTTGGCAGGGATATGTAATAGTTATGTTCTATTTTCTTGTTGGTTCTTTTGTAACCCGTGTCGGTATGGCACAAAAGGAAGCAGAAGGTATAGCAGAAAAGCGTTCTGGTGCTAGAGGTCCAGAAAACGTTTGGGGTTCAGCCCTCACTGGGGCATTATGCGCTATCGGCGTAGGTCTCATAAATTCTGGTATTTTTTCCCCCCTTCCCCCCTTCTCCCCCTCCCCCCCTCTCCCCCTCCTTTTGCTGGGATACATAGCAAGTTTCAGTACCAAACTGTCCGACACTTGTGCAAGCGAGGTCGGTAAAGCTTACGGTAAGAGCACTTTTCTTATTACTACATTCCGATCCGTACCGCGAGGAACGGAAGGAGCTGTTAGCATAGAGGGAACTTTAGCGGGTGCAGTTGCGTCGCTAGCACTCGCGCTCCTTGGTTGGGGAGTCGGTTTGATAGATTTGTTAGGTATACTGTGGTGCGTGCTAGCAGCGTTCATAGCCACCAATTTAGAAAGTGCGATCGGCGCAACATTACAACCCCGATTTAACTGGTTAACTAATGAATTGGTGAATATTATTAACACATTGATAGGTGCGATCGCCGCAATTTTCTTGGCTCTTTTCTGGTCAAGTGTTGTCGCTTAATTTTTTCTGAATATAATTTAAACTGTTCGCCTGTTATTTTTGAAGTTTAGTTGCGGCTCGAACTTTCGGCTGCTTAAAATTGCCGTATGCTATTTTTGCCAAGCTGTTAACTAAACTTCAGCAAAAATTAGTAACAGACGAAAAAGTTATAGAAGATCTGCTACGCATAGCTGCCATCTGCCTTTGTACTAGCATGAGTTGTATATTTTATTATGTAGTTTTTTCTACTCATTAAATTTATGGAGTCTGGATCGTTTTTAAGTGTAGATGACAAACCAATTTCTATCGGACAAGCAGTAAGATATTTACAAGCTTCTGGAAAATTGGGACAGTTTATAGGAGATGTTCTCAGACAATATGCGATCGAGCAAGAACTTGAGAAGCGAGAGGATGTGACAATTAGTCCGGCTTTAACAGAACAGGCGATCGTTGATTTTCGGCTCAAAAACCAGCTAACTGACCCCCAAACTTTTCAAGAGTGGCTGACGAACAATGGTACGAATTATGAGAATTTTCACGCCTCAGTGGCTTTTGGCTTTAAAGTAGAAAAACTGAAAGCAGTTATCATTGAACCCAAGCTACAAGAATATTTTATTGAGCGAAAAATTTTTCTAGATAGAGTTGTTGTATCTCGAATTATTGTTGACAATCGGGAATTAGCGGAAGAATTACAAATACAGATTGAAGAAGGTGCAAGCTTTGAACAACTGGCTAAAGAATATTCTCTTGCAGATGACCGGATTGTAAACGGGATGATGGGACCAGTGAGTCGAGGCACAATGCCAGATATACTTAGGGCAGTCATTGACATAGCTAGCCCCGGACAAGTGGTCGGTCCAATAGAACTAGAACAACGCTATGGATTGTTTCGTTTGGAACAATTTCTGCCAGCGTCGTTAGAAGATACTCAACTAAAACAAGCACTACAAAATGAGTTATTTGAGAAATGGCTAGCAGAGAAAATCCAAAAATTAACGGTAAAACTTCAAGTGAATTGAAATTAATAGGTAACGAATCCTCGCAAAATAACGTGCTAGCTTCTATACCTTGGAATCAACCACCACTGTGCTGGTTAACTCCCGAACAAAAAAGCCGACTGCAAGAAGTATCAGAAACTCTTCGTTACAACTTAGGAGAAAAAATCTGGTCGCCAGACATAGGAGATTTTCAGTTTCTGATTGTTTCGGGTAAAGTGCGTTTGCGGTCTGAAGGAGTCAACCAGCCCATAGCAACCCTACATTCGGACAACTGGTTTGGTAGCCTTCAAAAATTCTCTTTTGATTGTAAAGCTGTCGCTGCTAGTAAAGAAGTGGTTGTAGTACGTTGGAATACAACTATTTGGGCAGAAGTTTCTACACCGCAAATAGAGGAGTTTTGGCAAGGAGTGGAAGAAGAGAGGGAGAGGGGGAGAAAGGGAGAGGGAGGGAAAGAACAAATTATCTCCTCCAGTTCCCCCCTATGTTCGGAGGGATTTTCAAGACCCCTACTCACTGAGTCTGCCCCTCCTGTAGCTAATTATCCCTTTGTTAGCAGTGGAAATACGGCTGCTGCTTGTTTAACCATGGTAGCTCAACAGCTAGAAAATCCCGTGCAATTAGAATGGGTACAGCGTCAGTTACGGGGACAGCGACCAAAAAATCTTGTGGAAGCAGCAGAAAAGTTAGGTTTTGTGTTGCGAAAGTTACAAGTCAATTGGGTTGAGTTGCGGCAGTTATCATTCCCTGCTTTACTGCTATGGAGTTCTGATGCGTCTTCCTCTCCGCATTGGATTGTGGCATATGCAGTGAAAGGCGATCGCATGATTGTCGCCAATCCCCTCAATCCCGAACAAACTTGTGAAACTTTGCTCAGAACAGTTGTTGAAGAAACTTGGGATGGGCAGTTGTGGCAAGTAGAACCGATCCAAAAACAAGAAAAGTTTAACCTGAACTGGTTTACACCCGCAGTCTGGAAGTACCGAAAATTGTTGGGAGAGGTGCTGCTAGCATCTTTTACATTGCAGCTTTTGGGCTTAACAACTCCGCTCATCACCCAAGTTGTGATTGATAAGGTTATGGTGCAGGAGAGTTTGCCAACCTTAGATGTGATGGCAATTGCACTCCTGTTAGTCGCGGTGTTCGAGGCAGTTTTGGGAATTTTGCGGTTATTTATCTTTACCCATACAGCCCGTCGCTTAGATTTAAGCTTATCCGCACAACTCTTCCGCCACTTGATGCGATTGCCTCTAGCTTATTTTGAGTCGCGACGAGTAGGAGATACTGTAGCCAGAGTTCAAGAATTGGAACAAATCCGTCAGTTTCTTACGGGTACAGCACTGACAGTAGTATTAGATAGCATCTTTGCCGTGGTTTACCTGGCGTTGATGTTTTACTACAACATTCCACTGACATTTGTGGCGTTAGCAGTTCTACCCTTATTTGCTACATTGACACTGATAGCTACGCCCATTCTTCGCAATTGGTTAAACGAAACTTTTAATCGCAGCGCTGATAGTCAGTCATTTCTAGTTGAAACAATAACAGGAATTCACTCCGTCAAAGCCCATGCTGCAGAACCAACAGCAAGAGTTCGATGGGAAGGTTTATTTGCTCGCTTCATCCGTACAGGTTTCAAAGCTTCTACCACCTCTAATATCAGTAGCAATATCGGTGATTTCCTCACTAATTTTTCCAGCTTACTCATTCTTTGGTTTGGAGCTAGGTTAGTTATTGACCAAAAGCTAACAATCGGTCAACTAGTTGCTTTCCAAATGCTTTCCGGTAGAGTCACAGCACCACTGCTACGTTTAGTACAGTTATGGCAAAGTTTACAACAAGTTCTACTTTCTGTAGACAGGATTGGCGATATTCTTAACGTAGCGCCAGAAGCAGAACCAGGAACGGGGTTAGTTTTGCCATCCCTCAAAGGGCAAGTTGTCTTCGATCGCGTTTTCTTCCGTTACCGACAAAATACTGAACCCGTTCTCAGGGGAATTTCCTTTGACGTACAACCAGGTCAATTTGTTGGTATTGTTGGACGCAGTGGTTCTGGGAAAAGTACTCTTTCTAAACTTTTGCAACGTCTGTATCAAAATGAATCAGGGCGGATATTGATAGATGGTTTTGATATAAAAAGTGCCGATTTAGCATCACTCCGCCAACAAATTGGTGTTGTTCTCCAAGAAGACTTTTTATTCAACGGTTCTATCTTAGAGAACATCACATTAGGCAATCCAGATATCACAGCAGAACAAGTTGTAGAAGCAGCACGGTTAGCATCTGCTCATGATTTTGTGAGTGAAATGCCTCACGGTTATGATACTAATGTCGGAGAAAGAGGTACGGCTTTATCTGGAGGACAGCGACAACGCATTGCTTTAGCGCGGTTGTTCCTCTCACAAGCACCTATTTTAATTTTGGATGAAGCAACAAGCGCTTTAGACAGCGAAACGGAACAGCAGGTACTACAAAATCTCCAAGCAGTTTCTGCTAACCGTACTGTGTTTTTAATTGCTCACCGTTTTGCGCCTCTCAAGCGAGCCGATCTTATTTTGGTGTTAGAAAAGGGCGTAATCGCCGAACGGGGTACTCACTCCGAACTCTTACAACAGAAGGGTTTGTATTGGTCTTTGTATCAAAGACAACAGGCTAATGTGTAGTTTTTACCCCCCTTAGTCGCCACGCATGAAAGGGGGGAAACTACTCCCTTCGCACGCTTATGATTACCTATGGGCGTAGGGTGGGCACTGCCCACCAACAGCTAATTGTGGGCAGTGCCCACCCTACTACTAGATTTCTAGTTCCCTCCCCTTAGAAAGGAGAGAGTTAGGGTGGTGTAAAATAACAACTAGGTATCTGAGCCAACTTAAGCTGCCATAGTTGCCGTATCTAGTGTCATTAAAGAAATAGCCCCTATGTTGACATCAGCCTTTGCAGAACTGCTGTTGTCACCCAAGAAGAAGTAGTCTGACAAACCGTATTTTTCACTAATTCCCGAATAATCTCGCAGCTTACCACTGAGGACATAAGAACCCTCAGCAAACAGTTGGTAATTATCTCCCGACACTGACAGTTCGTAGTTTGTCATGGCAGTGGTATTTTTGGTAGCTTTTTCGCTACTATCATGAGTCAAACTACCAGAAGCACTGTCATAACTCTTTGCCCAGATTTCATTACTCCAGAAACCGAGTTCAATGCCTTTGCCATCACTACTTGTAACAGTCACATTAAAACCAGCATTATCGTCTAGCTTGTCACCGTTGTTATCGCCAAAGTGGCTTTCAGTATTGAGCTTAACTTGGAACTTAAGTTTATAACCCTTATTGCGATCGAGCTTAACAGCTCCGCTATCGTACTTACTATAACCAGCAACACCATAAGTGGTGGAGACTAACTTAGAGGTATTGTCAACAGCCGTTTGAGTACCCCCACCAACACTGCTATCGAAGAATAGCCCACCTTTGTCTGCTGTTCCAGAACCAGTGTAGTAATTATACATTGTTGAGGCTTGGTTAACAGTAGACAGAGTGACTTTGTAATTTACAGGGGTAGCAGCGTTTGATATTACCCGAACATAGTAGTTATCTCCAGCAGGTAAGAAGCCCTTAAGTTGCTCTGATGTCATATCTGATTGTGCTGATGAGAAAATCGCATCGCTTTTATCAACCAGACCATTTTTATTTACATCCCAAATAACTTGTAGATTGGCATCTCCATTCAAACCATCAAGTAATGCATTGACCGTACTTTCTGTCTTAACACTAAAACGGTAAAAGTCATTAGCTGAGACTTTAAGTGTAGAAGTTTTTTCTAGGGAATTAGTACCATTGAGTTCCCCAAGGGAGATAGCTTTACTTAAAGGATTTTCTGTAGATAGAGTCAGATTGTAGTTGGTATTGGCACCGTCAGAAGAAACTTCTATGTAGTATGTGCCAGCTTCTAGCGTGCCATTAATTGTTTCTGCTGTCGCGCCTGTATTTAACGAACTCGCAATGACCTTACCTGTAGAGTCCAGTATTTTAGCATCGGCGTTGTCGGTTAAGCCATCAAGTTTAAGGCTAGCATTAGTAAGACCATCAAAAGAAACGCGATAGTAGTCTTTAGTGTCACCAAGACCAACAAAGTCAGTATAGGCGATCGCACTCGTGCTTTGAGGAAAGATACGAGCAGAATCTAGAGAATTCCCAGCATAGTCGCTACCAGGACGCCCCTCATTCTTACCAAACATAAGGAAATGCCTGTAAGCCTGTTGATTACCAAAACCAGCAGCAACCAAATCGGCATTATTGCCTAAGTAAACTTTGACATTAAAAGCAGATGATGAAATCCGCCCCTCAGTCAAACCAAAAGATTGAAAGTGGTCTAGCAGTTGGCTGTTATTGAAATTGATTGCTTTTAAGTCAGCATTGACCTCACGGTAGTAGGTGACATCAAAAGCAGGATTAAATAGGCGTCCTTCATTTAAACCATAAGATTGTAAGTGATCCAGAAGTTGCTTGTTGTTGAAACCAGCTGCTGCTAGGTCACCATTGACTTGCTTATAAAAATTTAAATCAACGAATGGAGAAAAGTTCCGTCCTTCAGCAACCCCATAATTGCTCAAATGGTCAAACAGTTGCTCGTTGTTGAAGTTAAGTGCTGTTAAGTCCCCATTTGCTTGCTTGTAAAACCCCAAATCTACAAATAAGGAAAAGCGCCGTCCTTCAGCAACACCATAATTGCTCAAATGGTTATATGCTTGTTGGTTATTCATGCTAGCTAAATCGCCGTTGCTAGCACGATAGAAGTTGAGATTAACTAGAGGTGAAAACGCTCGCCCTTCGTTAAGACCATAGTTTTGAAAGTGTGAAAGTAATTGCTCGTTTGTCGTAATACCTGCTGCTGCTAGATCTGTATTGGCAGATCTATAGTAATTGGCATCGAATAAGTTAACAGCCATACATTGCCTCCCCGTAACATAAACAAATTGGCTTCTGGTCTATGTTTGAGTGTTATTAATTTAACAACACAGGGATAGAAGCCAATTTGTTTGTATTTTATGTTACTTGTTTATTTGGTTTTGATGAAGAATGAGAATAGTAAATGTGCTGATTTTAGTTGCATACACGAAAAGACTTATTAGTAGTAATACGGAGTTTAAGTTTTTCCCTCAGCAGGCAATGCTTTAGCACCAAAGTTGATGTTATTTACGACCTGACTGGAGTTTAGTTGAACTGTGTAACTACCAGGACGTTCTAACTGAAACATTCGCACGCCAGAAGGTGTGGACATAAAGAGAAGTTGCCCATTATCGCTCATTGACATCATGCCAGTACCATAAGGTGCAGAAGTATGACCGTAATAGTCTGAAGCAATGTTTTCACCTATCTTGAAACGATATAATTCTTTCCAATTGTTTGTATCAAAAGCAACTATTTCATCTGTAGAAGAGTTAGCACCGTACAGAATGTCTTTCGTAGAATCGAATACAATCCCAGCATCAATATTGTTCAAGTTCTCAACAGCATTCAGGTTGCGATCCATAATAGAAACACCAGTACCCCATTCCAGTGCAATGAGCGAACCATTGCGATTCACAGCAGACAAGTTTTTACCAAGATATGCATCGGTACGTCGTTCTTGAGAGAATTTATCGGTAGTAGCATCATAGGTAAAAATATCACCGCTTGATATCCCATCTTCTGTCATAAAAAATAGCGAGCGATCTGCACTTCGAACAATTTGTGCGCCTCCGTAGACTGACCCACCAGTATCATTGCGGGCAACAATTGTATCATTGCTTAAATTCAATTGGCGCATTGGTCCCCACTGACCGAAAGATTTAATCATGCCTATGCCATTCATACCAAATGCAACATCCCTGGGTAGATCGTCATAGCTTAAATTGAAAGTCAGATTTGAAACGGTACCATCGTTCAGATTCACCTTACGAATAAAGGCTTGTGTAGCACCTTTTTGACCTTCAGCAATATACAAATAATTGCCATCTGGTGTAATATCACCACCGTATAAAGAGTTTCCAACGTCAAAAGGCGCGAGCAATGTACCTGTGGCAATATCGTAACGCTCTACATCTCCGTCACTTGTTGTCATATAGAGTCGGTTACGCTTTTGGTCAAAAATTAGGTCTCTACGGTCGGCGATCGCAATTAAAGTACCACTCCCTTGTCCTCCAGTTAAAGGAAATGTCTCTCGCCAGTTAGGTTGAGTTTTAGTAGAAACAGTGTATGTACCAGGTGTCAAGTTAGTAAAGCTGTACTTACCATCTAACCCAGTTGTAGTTGATATCTCGTCCAAATCGAGTTGACCGTTATTATTTGTATCTAAGTAAATTGTCCAACCGGCTAACCCCTGTTCTCCAACTTCTTTAATAGTTTAGTTCCGTCTAGTCAAATATAGTCAGACGTAGCTTTCTATAATAGATAACTGCTACTTCGTTCGCGGAACCTTTAAGGCATTTAGAATGGCGTCAAGCTTGGAGCTTTAAAACCACCTAAATTTACCCGAATTGGGTCAACTAAGACCTCCCTATCCCCTGTCCCAAAGGAATTGGGGAATTCTTTAATTAGGATATTTAAACTAGCGTTAATGTCAGCATTAATTAATCTACCCGATCTGGATCTGTACAAACCGCTTCGGAATGCGTTTACCCGATGGTTGCCAATTTACTGGTTTACTACCATAAGTGGGAATAAAATCACCATCTAAGAACGACGCACGGCTAGTATAGCTCTCCTCTCGAACAATTACCTCAATCCCCACTCTTGCTCCTTTGTAGGTAAACATATCAATTAATTGACCGTGCGGAATTTGGATAAAGGCTTGATTATTAGCTCTGCCAATATTGCAATTGCGCTTCCAATCTCGATTGTGACCTATCACCAGTTTAGTAATTTTGTGAGCTACCAATAAATCGATGACATGGGTGCTAGCACGATGCAGGTAATTTTTTACTTTCAGGTTGCGAGCTGTGGTAAATGCTCTCAACCGTTTTGATGTTTTTAGTCCACTTCGGGAACGGAGTTGAGCGCGTTTTTTGTTGAAAAATTTGTTGATACTCTTTAATGGTCTGCCGTTAATGAGAACTGGTTTAAATCCAGACACATTTGATGTTACAGCCATTAAGTTGTCTATCCCCATATCGAGCGCTGCAATTTTTTCGGCTTTGTCGTTTAATTCTACATCTGGCACATAATACACTATTTCTAAAACGTAACGATCTAGTTTGGGGACTATGCGTGATTGACAGTAGAACGCTTGTTCAATGTCTTGAATCTGAGTATCAAAATTGTAATCGATATCTGTCAGTTTAATTTGTCCCGTTTTTTTGAAAACCTTTTTTGAGGTAGATTGGTCTGTGAATATCAACACAGATCTACCATCTTTTTTCTTGTAACCAGGGATTTTGGGTTTTCCCGTAAATTTAGATGGCTCTAGACGAAATACCGCTATTGCCTCGAAATAAGATTTCCAAGATTTGTCCAATAATTTAAGTACTTGTTGTGCCACTTTAGCTGGCAACGATTTATATTGGTCTGTAGGCTGCATTAATTTATCCATTTGGTTGTAGGATGGCACTCCATGTCCGTAAATAAATGATTGCCGAATTGTGTATTGTGCTGCATTCCATAGGTTTTTAGCAGCAAATGACATTGCATCTATTTGTTCCCATGCTGGATGCCCAATCTTGATAATTCGTTGCTCTACTAGTTGCACAACTTTCACCTCCTTGCTATCTTGTACGTATATCCATATGGTAATACACATGAGAGATAAAAGGCTAGTCATTAGAGTAACGGAATATGAATTAAAACAGCTACAGCAAGAAGCAGCAAAAAGGGGTGTATCCGCCTCAGATATTGTTCGAGCTTGGATAGCACAACTCGCTGCGCCCAATAAATAATGATAAATGACTAGATTTGATGACATTATGAACGAAGTTTTATAATACCATTTCCATTGGCATCATTCCATTTAGTACCTTGAATATGTGAGCCACTAGGAGGTGTAGGTGTAGCAACAAACTTCACATCATAGTGACCATTTGCATCGGCTCCTGAGTACACTTGCAAGAAGTAAATACCACTTGCCAGACTATTTAGCTTAAGTTCTTTTGAAGATACACTTGTACTTGTTGAACTAGCGATTGTCTCTTCAAGATCGCTCGCACCATTATTATTGGTATCTCGAATCAATTTCATGTTGATATCTGAAAAGGTATTCAATGCGATCGTTAAGTTATTGACACCAACTAAATTCAATTTGTAAAAGTCGTTGGTATCAGCGTTTCCTACCCAGTCAGTGAAACTTGTTTCTTGCCCTCCAACAGATATATTACGAGCCTTTTCCAAAGTATTTCCGGCATAATCACTACCCTGACGTCCTTCGTTAAGCCCGTAAACAAGGAAGTGCGTGTAAGCCTGTTGGTCAGTAAATCCAGCCGCCTTTAAATCAGAATTATTGGCCAAGTAAACTTTGATATTGAAAGCAGATGAAGAACCTGAGTATAAAAATAAGTCGCAATTCACCGTTTCTGTTCCTCAACGGAAGCAGTTATTGGATTGAAATTTTGTACTTTTTCTTACTCAGGTATACACTCTAAAGCAGTATTTTACCAGAGTTATTGTATGAAATTATATATAAGCAAAGACATGATACTTAAGAAAACATTTGGTTGTTAAGTCACATTAGAAACAAAGACAAAAAATTATGAATACAATAAAATTACGTGAAAATGCCAGCAAAAGTGAAATTATGAATCAAACTTTATTTCATCTTGCATTTCCTGTCACAAATATTACTCAAGCTAAAGCCTACTATGTAGACGGTTTGGGTTGTATTCCCGGTCGAGAAAATCGCCATGCTTTGATTCTTAAGCTCTACGAGCATCAACTGGTTGCTCATGTTACTAAAGAATCATTAGTCACACAACACAGTATATACCCCAGGCATTTCGGAATAATTTTTACTACATTAGAAGATTGGGAAGCTTTACTAGTAAGAGCACAAAAACAACAACTTCTTTTTCGAGAAGAACCCAAACATCGTTTTGTCGGTTCTCCTTTAGAACACAGCACCTTCTTTCTAGAAGATCCTTTTTATAACTTGATGGAATTTAAATACTACCGTTATTCTGAAGCGATTTTTGGGGGTGCTGAGTATACACAAATTGGCGATCGCCTTGAAGTGGAGTAGCCAACGCTTCTGCAACGGATGCCAAGCTTCTGATATCCGTCAGCATCCAAGCATGAGTTAAAACAGGAACAATTACATTTCGACCCACGGGCATTTGCGAACTATTGGCAGGGACAATCATCAAATCGTAGGGCGTCCATATAGATGTAAAATCCAGCTGTTTCAACATTGCAACATTCTGGTTTAAATCCTGGAGAAAAGGGCTATCAGGACGCATTTGGAGACAACCTGCACCCGGACTGCAAAAAGCTATCCACGTACCGTGATGTGGAGAGGAGATAGTGATGAATCGTTGTACGCGATTTATACCACCCAATTTCTGAATATAATAACGACTGACAATACCCCCCATACTGAAACCTACCAAATCTATAGGTTGTTCTGGGTCAAAAGTGGCTTCAATATACTGAGCAACCTGCTTTGCCAAATCATCAAGACCAATTCGACCAGTATTTGGTACTAAATCCAAATCGTACAATGTAAAATCCCTCTGTTTCAAGTAAGGAATCATCCTATCGAAAACTCGCCCGGTATCAAAAATGCCATGTACCAGTACTACGGGGTTTTTCTGTTCTTTTACATTAATCATTAGCAATATTCTGTATGTATATAGGAATCCTACTTAAGTTTTGAAATATACGTAGTAGGGTGGGCAATGCCCACCAACAAGATTTTTGGTGGGCATTGCCCACCCTACTTATATTTCATAAATCAAACACGATTACTGTATATTTTTTCTAATTTAATCAACAACAATCGCCACTTGACACACATAGTATGACACTCTCTACCAGTGACCAATCCCAATCGCCAGTCGCCAATCCCCAATCGCCAGTCGCCAATCCCCAATCCCCAAGAAATATTAACTTTTGTTAAGCTGTCTCTCGAAATCTTGCCTATAGTTACAGTAAAATTTAATAATGAAGTCTGACTGTATACAGGTTACGAGTGCCTGAAAGCATCAGCTTATGAGCATTAACCCTGTCCTGTGACAACAACCTGATTGAGAAATAAGCCTACAGAGGCTGCGATCGAGATGGTTATACAGGTGACTGAGCTAGTGGGGTATGTCTTGATAAAACGTAACAATATTCCGTGATTTTTTAAGGATTACGGTCAGAGACCAGGTATAAAAGGCAGGAGAAATTGTAATGTTCGGTTTTATCAAAAATTTAATTGCCGGAATTTTGAATTTTTTCATCGGGCTGTTTGGCGGTAAAAAAAGCGGCTACTATCTGGAGTTGGATGAAGCAGCTGAGGTAGCACAAGATGCAGCCAAAAAAGCCGCATCAAAAACTAAGGAAGTAGCGCAAACAGTAGCATCGAAGACTAAGGAAGCGGCATCGAAGACTGTGGAAGCAGCATCGAAGACTGTGGAAGCAGCGCAATCGGTTGTATCAAGCACGGAGAAAGAGGTAGAAACCGCAGCAGCGAAAGAAAAGCAAGCTGCTGCTCAACCTGTTGCAGCAAAAGCGGAAGCAACCGCAGCAGCGAAAGATAAGAAAGCTGCTCAACCTGTTGCAGCAAAAGCGGAAGCAACCGCAGCAGCGAAAGATAAGAAAGCTACTAAACCTGTTGCAGCAAAAGCGGAAGCAACACAGAATGGAACAAAGAGTGCTACATCACCTACGGAGGCACAAGTTAAGATAGAGTTAGTACAAACTTCTAATGGTGTAAGACCAGAACCCGTTCAACCAGCAAAAGCTGAAGCTGCAAAAAAAATTATACAAGAGCAACCAGCTGAAACAACTTTTGCACCAAAATATCTCATACCTAACAGTAGCAATGGTCGTCGGCGTCCTGGTGCGAACATGAATTCTTTCTTAGATATGGCACGTCAGGTGAAACCAGCCAAGTAATTAAATAAAAAAACTTACTAAAACCCAGCTTCCCTAGAGAAACTGGGTTTTTTTATGGTAGTCATCTCTCATCATCTCGATCCGGTAGCTTTACTTGCTCCCTTTGGGCTCTAAAATTCCCGAATTTTGTAGGTGGGGCTATGCCCTACAACGTGATAATGGTGGGCTTTAGCCCTACCTACGCCCATAGGTAATCAATCGAGATACAGTGTATTGAGAGTTACCGTACCTGGGTTGCTAAATTCAGAGCTAGCGTCAATGTCGTTAGTTTTGTTTCCAAGAATTGCTCTACGTTGTGCTAGACCAAAGATTCGTTGAGCGTCGATTGTAATATTACCTCCCTGACCGCGAGAAGCACTGGCAATAATGTCATTGTCTTCTAGTGGTGTTGCGATCGCAAAACCCTTAGCCGCATCAATTGTAATATTTCCTCCTTTGGCAGTACTGCTTGCACGAGCAGAAATGCGGCTGTTGTTCTGCATTAACAATAAATTCAAATCCTTTAACGTGATATTAGCGCCTTCTTCATCGCCAGTAATTCCAGTTTCTGCAGTTAGGCTTGCTTGGTTAAGGAGAACAGTCTTAGCATTGACCGTTAAATTGCCTGCTTGTCCTTGAGGACTACTCACCGTGAGACTTGCTTGATTCTGAAGTTGCAATGTGTTCGTGTTAATCGTTAAGTCTCCTGCTTTACTGATTAAGTTGGGCGCTGTGTTAGCAGATACATCAGTACCCTCTCCATCTAAAAAAATGGTATTCTGCGTATTAATACTGGTATCTCCTGCATTACCTTGACCAAAAGTACTAGCAGCTACTCGCGCACTATTAGTAGCAAATACTGACCGAGCCTTGATAGTAATATTACCCCCATCTCCACTAGCTTGTAATACTGATTGAGGAATAGCTACAGCAGTTCCTCTGAGAGAGATAGTATAATTTCCACTGCTATTACCAGCATTATTCCAGCTACTTAAAGGCAAGTCTCCTCCCGGTTTTATAGGAGCTACTGTAAAGTCACTCGTATCAAATATCCTGCCCATCCCACTTTGCGGGTCGTTGTTATAGCTAGAAATTCCTAAGTAGTAGAAACCGGGCTGAGTTGGGGTGAGGGTATTTGCTTCTGGTAAAGTAGATTGCCTAATGCTGGGATTGTCATCGTTAGCATAAACTCCCCTACCAGTGACATCAAAGAGAAACAACTGCGTGTCAAAAGTAGCTCCCTCAACGGTGGTTGCTGAGAAAGTTTGCCCTCCTGATAAGAAAATTTTGTACAAGTCAACATCATTGTTATTGTTGACTTCCCCAGAAATACTAGTAACAAAAGTACCTGGTTGGAGCGTCAAATTTTGAGCAGTATCAAGTAGCTGACCTGCCTCTCCATCTTCTGTCTTGACGACACCAATGTTTTGCTCAACAAGCGAATCACTCGTGCTGGCAAATATTCCAGTATTCTTACCAGAAAGTGTAATATCTTCTTTAATATCAAGGAATATATTGCCAGCTTTTCCCCGTCCCTGAGTTTGGGTAGTGATTCGAGCACCGTTGGTCATAGAAAGCGATCGCCCTTGGATACCGATTTGGTTACCATCACCTGTTGCTGTTGGTTCTACAGTACTTCTAATTTGACCGTTATTAGTTAATGACACCTTCTGTGTTGCTTGGATGTTAATTTTACCTGCATTTCTTTGCCCAGCAGTACTAGCAGTGATTTGAGCATTATTATCCACAGACAGAAAGTCGGTGGTGATGTCAACATTGCCACCGATTCCAGTAGAAGTTTTACTGACAGCACTCGTTAATAGACTTGGACCCAATATATCGTTGCCAGTAGGGCGCACTGATGTTCCAGTCAGTTCCACAGAAGAAGCTTAAACTTAAACCATCTCCATCTAGACTCAATCCTACCATTCCAGGTTCTGCCAATCCCCCTAGTTCCACTTGACCACCCGAAGCCGTTAAAATTCCACCATTTAAGCGGACATCACCACCCACAAGCGCTAAAGTTTTACCTTCTTGCACCTGTAAACCAACAGATTCACCGAATATAGTGCGAGCCTGGGATTGATGACTGATGGGTTGAGGATTCGTCCCATATTGTAAACCAATGGGAACACTGATACTAAGCAGTGGTGTCGTAGGGCTTGCAGTGCAACACGCCACAATATACAATTCCCAACCTTTTGAACCATCCCCAATCAGTATTCATAAAACCTCCTGGGAAGTGTGGAAACCACGTGGCTTTAGCCCGTGGAGGAAACATGACGCAAGCTCCGCTAGCCACTCACATAGGACGGGCGGGGACGCCTGTCCCACAATACCAATAATATGGGTTAATTTATTTCTTGTGAATCCTTAATTTCAGTATTTTTACATAAATTTACTCCTTGAGTTTTGGATACCTCAGTTATCACTTATGAAACATCCTCTTGCATAACGTAAAAAAACCAGACTACTATATAAATGAAAAGCAGAGTCCCAAGCAGTTGGTTCTCGGCGAAATAAATGAACGTGAGATTGAATTTGATGTAGTAAATCAGTTCTATCTAATGCTGTTTCTGCAAAATGTGTAAACTCAGACCATATTTCGACTTGTGGAAGCTTTTGGTCAAGCCAACTTAACAAGCTATTCCAATTCATTCTGATTGTACTTTGACTAGTGCGATAAGCCGGGTACGGCTTGTGCTTCGCGACGCCAATTTCTATTCCTTGTTGAAATTCATAGCCGTTATCATACAATCGTAAAATAGAGTTTCTTCCAGGAAGGTGTAAATCGCAAAATTGAAAGTAGTCTTGAGTTTGAGTTTTGCGTTCCAATTTACCACGTACATTTCTATCTACGACTTGTTCAAAAATAGGTAGGAGTCCCTGTACTCGTCCTCGAACTTCTGACCATTCAAAGTTGATAGAACCAATTTGATTGGAATCATTTTTACAAACAACAGTTATACCTGAAGGGGCTTCTTGAAAATAATTGATTTGAAAAACTTGAATTTTTTGAATTTGAGATAGACTCGTCCAAAAACAAGGAATATTGGCATTGCGTAGCTGTTCGCCATAATATTTTAACTCTCCCACTGCTCCTATCCGGTATACCCGCCAACCACGACTTGGTAACATCAATCTTGCATTGTAAGCGTCAAGCTGCATAATTTGAGCAAACTTTTGTGCTACTTGAGTTTTTAATTCATTGTCAATTGGTTCTAAAACTAAGACTCCTAATTCTGTACTACTAGAATCAGTTATTGCTTTTGCTTTTGCCTGCTGTCGTTCTTCTTTTGCAATATTTTCCAAACGTTGCAAACCTTGACGTGCTTGTGTCAGTAACTTAGAGTTCGTTGTATCTCGTAGCAGTCGGCGATATACTTTTTCTGCCTCCGCATACTTTCCTGTGGATTCATAGAACTTGCCCAAGTAAAACTGCACCCAAGGATTATCTGGCGATTCTTTGAGCAACTGTTTAAGTAATTTAGCAGCAGTAGGATAATCTTGGCGCTCTAAGGCGGAAGCAATTTGCTCAAGCATATTGGGTAGGGATTGGGGATTGGGGATTGGGGAACTCGGGGTCCCCTCCTTGTTGAGGGGCAATGGGGATTGGGGATTTATCCCCCAGATAAATCACGGGGGTTCTCACCCTCCCATATTATTTTTGATAGTTCCCAAATTTTTCAGATTCTAACTCAGCTGCCACAATAGACAAGGCAACAATTGGGGCTGTGACTGCTCTGAGAATACGACGTCCAAGCGAAACAGGTTGAAATCCTGCCTCAACAGCACGCTCTACTTCTTTTTGCGTCCATCCTCCCTCTGGTCCTACTGCAATAGCAATTGTTCTTTGTCCATTGTCATTAGTCATTTGTTCTTTGTTTTGCAAGCAGTTTCGTAAATGAGGAGAGTTACCACGAGCAACACAAATGTATTGCCAATCATTTGCAGAAGATAAAGCTGTGCTGAAGGGGACTGGTTCTAAGATAGTGGGGACAAAAGAACGTTCGGATTGTTCTGCAGCTTCTTGTGCAATTCGCTGCCATCTTTCAAGTTTCTGAGAGCTTGGTTTAAGTAGAGTACGATCGCTCATCACTGGAGCAACGATCGCAACTCCTAACTCAGTACAACAGCGTACCACATCGTCAAATACATTACCTTTGGGCAAAGCAAGTATCAGTGTTATAGTTGCTCTTAACTCGGTATCCACTACCATGGGTTCTATAACTTGCGCGTTATCTCCTTCCAACTGTGCCACCCACCATTGCCCCATTCCATCCATTGCAATAAAGCGTTCTCCAGTACGCAAACGCAAAACCCGCCCCAGATAATGCTGTTGTTGGGGTGTAAGCAGAATTTGCCCTTGTTGGATTTGGGATGGTGCGATCGCAATTCTTTGCATTTGTTAATGGTTAGTGGTTAGTTGTTAGTTGTTATTGGTCACTGTTCACTGGTTACTGGTCACTGTCATGCTTCCACATATTGAAACAATTCCACAGCGTCACATGGCTTCAGGTGATGTGCTTTCCTTTCAAGTTTATAAATTTATTGGCGCTCGTCCTGGAAAAAAAGTTTATATCCAATCTAATTTACATGGGGCGGAAATTGTTGGTAATGCAGTTATTCATCAGCTTCTTGAGTTTTTGCTATCTGTAAACGATACAGAGATCGCCGGACAAATCTGGCTGGTTCCTGTTTGTAATTCTATGAGTACGAATCAGCGATCGCACTATTTTGCTTCAGGTCGTTACTCTATTTCTGAAGCTAAAGATTGGAACCGTATTTTTTGGGATTATGAGAAGTTTACCAACAATATAATGGAATTTGCCCAATCTCAAATCCATTTGAACTTAGAAGTTGTGAGGAAGAATTATCTAGATGCTATTCAGCAGAAATTTACAGGTTTGTTAGAAAACATTAACTCATATAGTAGCGTTCCCTATACAGAAAAATTTCGTTACAAATTACAATCTTTGAGTATAGATGCTGATTATCTAATTGACTTACACAGCCACACAACTCAAGGATTAAACTATGTGTATTACTTCCGCGAGCGAGAAGAAAGTGCAAAATACTTTTTACTTCCTCTAGGAGTTTTACTAGATGAATATGATGGTAATGCTTTTGATGAGGCGTTTATCAAACCTTGGTTAGCACTCGAAAAATGTTTCAAAGAACTTGGTAGAGAAACTAAATTTGATGTGGAAGCTTGGACGCTAGAACTAGGAACAGGAATGCAGATGAACCCTGATTCTGTAGATAAAGGAGTTATGGGTATAAAAAACTATTTGGTACGGAAAGGAGTGTTGCAAACTTCTGACACTGTTGTCAAAGGAGAATTATCACAAGGTACATCATCCCATGAGATGAGTTTTAGCACGAGAAGTCAAGCCAAAAAATATTATGCTCCAACAGGTGGAATGATTCAATCAAAAGTTGAATTAGGAAGTTCAGTAAAGGCTGGAGATAAGTTGTATCAAATTTTGCAATTTAATAAAGAAGGAAAATTACCTACTGTCATTGATGTCTTTGCCGAACAAGATGGGTTGATTTACGATTCCTCAACCAATCATGCCGTTAATGAAGGCGAATTTGTACTAGGTCTAATTTCAGTGACCAGTAATCAGTGACCAGTGACGAGTGACTAGTAATCAGTGACCAGTGACCAGTGACCAGTGACCAGTGACCAGTGACCAATGACCAGTGACTACCAATGATTGTTAAACTTTAAGCAAAGGTGTAAGGCAATTATCAAGAAGTGCCAGGGTGATTTTTTATGTTCTTGTGGAATTTGCAACTCAGTGTAGGAATTTTTAAGGTACAAGATGAGGGTGGGGTCAAAGAGTGAATAGTAGCGATTTAAACATCTTCTCTGATTCGGGAGAAATGATGATTCCACAGGCTCCTCCTGGATTTAAGTCTGGTTTTATTGGCATTATTGGTCGTCCTAATGTCGGTAAATCTACGCTAATGAATCAATTGGTAGGACAAAAAATAGCCATTACATCTCCGGTTGCACAAACCACGCGGAATCGATTAAGAGGCATTTTAACAACACCAGAAGCACAGTTAATCTTTGTAGATACACCAGGAATTCATAAACCTCATCATCAATTGGGGGAGGTTTTGGTGCAAAATGCCAAAATAGCAATTGAATCGGTGGATATTGTATTGTTTGTGGTAGATGGATCGTCAGTTTGTGGAACAGGCGACCTGTACATTTCCGAGTTACTGAATCGCAGTCAAACACCAGTAATATTGGGTTTGAACAAAATTGACCAACAACCAGCAGAGTTTCAACAAATAGATGCGAGTTACACTCAATTAGCTAAATCGCTTCAATGGCAAACGGTAAAATTCTCAGCTAAGACAGGTATCGGATTGTCGGAACTGCAAGGGTTACTCAGTGAAAAGTTAGAGCCAGGTCCGATGTACTATCCACCTGATTTAGTAACCGATCAACCAGAACGTTTTATCATGGGAGAGTTAATCAGAGAACAAATTTTACTGTTAACTCGTGAAGAAGTTCCTCATTCAGTAGCGATCGCAATAGACCAAGTAGAAGAAACTCCAACGATTACTCGCGTGTTTGCTACCATACACGTAGAACGCGATTCTCAAAAAGGAATTCTCATTGGGAAAGGCGGAACCATGTTAAAAGCAATTGGTAGCGCTGCTCGCGAGCAAATCCAAAAGTTAATTGCAGGTAAAGTCTACCTAGAGCTATTTGTCAAAGTACAACCGAAATGGCGTCAATCTCGGACGCGATTGGCAGACCTGGGGTATCGCGTAGAAGAATAAAAAGAATTATGAATGATGAATGCTGAATGATGAAAAGAAAATTCATAATCCCCAATTCATAATTCATAATTTATAATTCATAATTCATAAATATGTCTTTAGAAAGTTCCTTTCCCTTAAATTTGGCAGTTAATGCTTCTCCCTTAAGAGTTCTCATTGTGGAAGATGATCCCATGATGCAACTCGGACTCGAACAATCACTCTCTGCTCATCCCCAATTAGAAATTGTTGGACAGGCAGAAGATGGTTACTTGGGCGTACAAGCAGCACTCAAACTAAAACCAGATTTGGTAGTGATGGATATTGGGTTACCACGTTTAGATGGAATTGCCGCAACACAGCAAATCAAAGCCGCACTTCCAGAAACTCATGTGGTTATGCTAACGTCTCACAAAACTGATACAGAAATTGTTGCTGCTTTGTCGAGTGGTGCAGATGCATATTGTATCAAGGGAGCAAGTGTGGAACGATTGTTAAGTGCGATCGCAGCTGCTGTTGAAGGTGCAACTTACCTCGATCCTCAAATTGCCAGACGAGTAATTGAAAATCTTAAACCACCTACTACTAGTGGAAATACAGCCAACTTATCTCAACGCGAGTTAGAGGTGTTGAAACTAATGGTAGAAGGATATAGCAATCCAGAAATTGCTGAAAAACTCTATCTCAGTCCCAACACAGTAAAAACTCACGTTCGCGGAATTATGAATAAACTGTCTGTTGATGACCGCGTACAAGCAGCCGTTGTGGCTTTACGTTCTGGACTGGTTTAACTCTCACCCGAATGGGTGAATTTTAGAACCCAAGATTGATGAGTTACTCGCCTAAAACTTGACAAAATTGGATTTAGAAATTTTATGTGCGAGCCTCGCAAAGGGTGAAGGATGATTAAATCCTGGATGGTAATTGGCGGAGTGGCATTCTTGGTTGCATTAGCTTCTAACATCATTACTCCCAACGATGTCAAGTGGTTTAAGCGTTTGCAAAGACCAAGATGGCTTACTTTTGAGGCAGCAATTCCAGTTATCTGGACTGTAGTATTTATTTGTGGTGCTTGGTCTGCTTATATTATTTGGGAAAAAGAGCCAGGAACAACTGGAACTTGGTTGTTTATGGCTTTATACCTCCTTTTAGAAATTGTTACAGTCGCTTATAACCCAGTCATGCTTCGACTTCGCAGTTTGAAAGCGGGTACCATCGTTGGAGGTACAGGTTTTATTGTAGGAATTATATTAGCAATGGCAGTTTTATCTATATCTGGTTGGGCAGCACTGCTTATTGTTCCCTACTTACTTTGGAGTCCCATTGGTACGTATACTACTTGGAAAATGATACAACTCAATCCGAAAGATGCGTAAATTAGATAGTATTCCAACTAACGACTGATTAAAATGATGTCTTCAATTGTCACAATTACCTTGTGTAGCTTGACAAAATAAGGTATACAACAATGATTCAATCTTGGATGGTAATCGGGGCGGTTACTTTTTTAATTGCTGTTGGGAGTTTTTTCATAACACCTCGGGATGTCAAGTGGTTTGCACGGTTAACTCGCCCCCGTTGGTTAGTCTTTGAACCACTTATTCCCCTTATTTGGACTGTTATTTTTGTTTGCGGTGCGGCTTCCGCCAATATTGTTTGGCAGCACAATCCAGGCAGTTTGAGAAGCTGGATTTTTATGGGTTTGTTTCTCTTGTTAGAAATCATTACTATTTCTTACATTCCACTCATGTTAAGATGGCGGAGTTTAAGAATCGGAGAAATTATTGGCTCGATTGGCGCTATTCTGGGTGTGTTGCTAACAATCGCTGTTTTCCCAATATCTAAACTGGCTGCGTTACTCCTCGTTCCATATCTAATTTGGAGTCCAGTAGGAGCTTACACTACAGAAGAGCTAATTCAACTGAATCCTCAAGATGCTTAACATCATAATATTACGTAGGTTGGGTTGAGGAACGAAACCCAACATTGAACCTTATTGTTAGGTTCCGTTGCTCTTAGTCATTTGTCAATGTTAAGGATTTCAGGCTAAACGTCCGTAACGGGCATGAAAAGATTGGTCGGGATTTGCTTCATTATTTAGCCAAGCCCACATCTGATCGCCTATGGAGAAATGCCACCACTCTCTAGGATTACGCTTGAATCCTGCTTTTTCCATAACATGGCATAAAAGTTGTCTATGAGCGTGGTACTGTTGCTCTTGCAAGTCAGTGGCGTTGGCAAAGTATAACGGATGCGATCGCTCTGACATCTCATCAATAGGCGAACCCATATCGAGAATTTTTCCCTTATCATCCACCAATGTAACATCAACAGCAGCACCCGTACTGTGAGGCGGAGGTGTTTTTTCATCCAAACTGGGTTCAGCCCAAATTTTATAAACCTCCTCCCAAATCTCTTGCATCTGATTTTGTGACAATTCAGCCTCACTTAAGCCTCTTATCTCCAAAGCTTGAGAAAAAGCATAACTCACCATAAACTGCTGTACCTGTACTGGACGGTAGGCATCAAAAATTTGGATTTGCCAGTTAGGACGAATTTGCTGGAGATAGTTCTGAGCAGCTATCAAGCTATCAACAACACTTTTACGGAGAAAATAAGGTGAGACTTCGCCATAAGGCGCACCCAACCTTTCATAAGGATGAGGAGATTCCACAGCAAATTGTTCCAAAGGAATCTCTACCAACGGTTCGCCACACTCAATAATTAATACTTTATGATAGGGTCGCATTTTAACAGTGACCGGTGACCAGTAATCAGTGACCAGTTAACTAATATAGCGGTTTTCAATTGGGTACAGTACGTACAAAAGTAATGGAACCGCAGCCTGTAGCAGCCCGTAGCGGATAAATCTGTACTTCATTCAAGTGAAAACCGGTATATACTTGAAACTAAGAATTTAAATTATAAATCAATTTCTTTTTTCCATAAATTCAGAGATTTGCATCCTAATATGTAACCGCTCGTTGGTCACTGGTTACTGGTCACTGCTCACTGATTACTGGTCACTGTCTTCCGGTACGGGATCGTAGCCGCCGGGATGAAATGGATGGCAGCGTGAAATGCGTTTCATTGCCAACCAACTACCCCGCCAGACTCCAAATCGTTCAATGGCTTGAAGAGCATACATTGAACATGTCGGCTGAAAGCGACAGGATGGAGGAAACATCGGTGAAATAAACATTCTGTAAAACCGAATCGGCAAAATTAGTAATAATTTCATTTCTGTCGCTGAAATCTAATAAAGTGGTATTGAAGGTTAAAGTTTTTATCTTGTTTTATCTTTGCTAAATTCATTACCTAGTTTAGAATCCGTACCTCCTGTTTACTTACAGATTGCCATTGCGTCAATTTGGGTATTCTTCATACTCGGAATTGCGTGGCAAGTCAATCGTCTTGATAACAAAGACCCTGAAGTTGTCAGAAAGATCGTACATATTGGCACTGGAAACATAATTTTAGTTGCTTGGTTGTTAAGTATTCCAGCCAGTGTAGGCATTACCGCTTCGATTGTAGCGAGTACAGCCACGCTGTTGTCTTACCGATTTCCCATTCTCCCCGGTATTGATAGCGTTGGACGCAAAAGTCTCGGAACTTTTTTCTATTCTGCCAGTATTGGTATTCTCATAGCTTGCTTCTGGTCAATACAGCAGCCCCACTATGCTGTGTTAGGAGTTTTAGTCATGACATGGGGTGATGGACTAGCAGCACTTGTTGGTCAGCGATTTGGTAAGCACAAATACACAGTTTTTGGAAAACAGAAAAGCTTGGAAGGATCTCTCACAGTGACTGCTGTTAGCTATTTGCTCAGCAGTTCAATTTTACTAAGCGTACAGGGTAATATCTGGCAAACTTGGTTGGTTTCTTTGGTAGTTGCCCTAGTAGCAACTGGCTTGGAAGTTTTTTCAATGTTTGGAATTGATAATGTTACAGTTCCTTTAGGTAGCGCTGCAGTAGCTTTCTTTTTAAATAATTGGTTAATGGTTAGTGGTTAGTAGGGGCGCAAAGCCTTGCGCCCGTACAATGGTTAGTTGTTTTCACCCCTAACCCCTAACCCCTAACCCCTAAACCCTAATCAATACCGATAAAAATTCTCGTGACGTGGAATTCCGTGACGATAGCCCTTACGTGGATGCACTCTATAGTGATGATAGTGGTAGTGATAGACTTTTCGAGGGTAATGAACGGGGCGGTGATGGTAGACAGGACAAGGACAACGACGGTAGTTTCTGTGATGACGCCCTCTGTAATGCCGAACTCTTCGGTAACGAGTTTTATGACAGTGGTAATGTTTGGCTTGTATGAGTTCTCCTGATTCTAATTTGTCTTCTGCTGATAAATATTTTTGTGCTTCAGGTGAGAGGAGATTCATCACCTTTGTGTCAACCTCTGTTTGAAAAGGCTGTGACTGGTTTTTAATCCTTCTATTTGTTTGCGCTGTGGCTGTTTCAAACCCCAAACAACTCAGCAATATTAAGGTACTGACGGCAAACCGCAAATAACTGTTTTTGGACAACATTCTTTCGGTGCTCCTAGTTTTGTTTTCCCTACCTGTCTTCTGGGAATTCCTTTTACAAGGTTTTGGCTGAAGCTATCCTTTTTATTTGATTGAAGAGAAAGCAAAGCCTATAAAAATGGGTTATCATGCATGACAGACAAGGGAGAGTTATTAGCGATCGCAACTCTCTTTTTGCCGGATTCTTTATTATTTGTTAATGTTTGCATTCTCGTCTAAAAATAAAATCAAACCTCTGCAATATTGCTAACAAAGATAAATAGCAACGTGTATTTTTCAATACAAATAAAATCTAACTGTATTTATAAACTGACATATAGTCATGGTTTTTACTGTTGACACTAATTGGTTGACTCCCAGAACCCCGACTTCTTAAAGAAATCGGGGTTCTCACCCAGTTTATGTTGTGTTCAAAGCTTCCTTCCAAATACTGTTTTTCTTTAATATTAAAAATTCTTCAATTAGAAGGAGTTTTTAATTAATGGAAAAATAGAGACTATTACTTATGTTTAAAACAGAGCGTAAAAATCCAAAGAACGAGAGAAGACGCTTGGATCAAAGTCATACATAAAGACAGATTAAGACAGAAGAACTACTCGATTAATTTTAAAGATTAAATATAGCAATATAATGCATAAAAAATAACTTTATATTCGGCAAAAATTCAAATGAACTTTTTTAATAATTCTATGCCGCCTTTGCGTCGTAAGCAAGCTACCTTAGACAACTATCATTTACATGGTTTTCGGCCAGTTAGTTGGTAAATATGCGATATACAAAATATGTTCAAATTTTTATACTCGTTTAGACCAATCTTTTATACTTTGGTGTTTTGCGATAAGCGAAGCTTAACGGTTAGTTGATAGTAGGGTAGCAAGTAGTAGCAAGTAGGTAGGACTAAAGCCCACCACTTTTATCATTTTGCACTTACTCTGTCTAGAAACTCTCCGGAAGTAGCAAGTAGCAAGTAGGGTAGGCATTGCCCACCAATAGATAAAAGTGGTGGGCATTGCCCACCCTACAGTAGTTCAAAAGTTTCACAAATCATTTATGATTCCTATAGTTGATAGTAGTTAGTTGGTAACAGGGTAGCAAGGCCGCCGTATCCGTACAAATTAGTAAACACGCTTATACAGAAATTAACAGTTATCAAAAAAACAACTAACCACTAACCCTTACCACCTATTGTCTGTTTTTTGGTTATAGGGATCGCCTGTAAAAGGCTGTACGCCAATGTTTGGATAGGCATCATTAGTAGGAGTAAAAATCCGCATTGCTGCTTCGGAAACAAACTGAGTGAAATTAGCAAGCATCTTAGAGATAGCCATAATACCAATACTCCCTTGTTTGTAATTGCTTGAATTGTTATATTTTTCTAGTTTAGTCAACAATTCTTTCTTGTCTCTCATGAGAAATATATTTATACTATCCGCAACAATAAGAGACAGATATTTGCAATAGTTAAGCTGAGAAAAGAGCAGTACTAAGGGGAAAAGACTAGTTTTTCTGACTTTCATGCTCTCTTACTTTTCTTTATTACCACATACAACTATTAAAAAAGGTTAAATAATAGATTAAGATAATAATATGCACGACGTAGAAATACGGATTTTGGGCATTTTCAAGAAAACACAATCTGGTAGTTGACAATATTTATGGTAAAAACTACCATAAATCATAAGCTTTCTTCCAAGAGCGTTATGCCATGACCAGTTTCCCAGTATTGAACTATGCATCTACAGACAGCCAGAAGCAGCATTTGGAAAATCAAGAGTTAACGTTTTCATCTCTTGACTACAGTTTGCTGACAGACCTTTACCAATTGACGATGGCAGCTTGTTACACCGGAGAAGGTGTAGAGCAACGGCGGGCAAGTTTTGAGTTGTTCGTCAGACGTTTGCCAAAAAATTTTGGTTATTTAATTGCAATGGGTTTGGCACAAGCTTTAGAATATTTGGAAAATTTTCGCTTTAGCGCTTCTCAAATAGAAGCTTTACAAGCGACGGGAATTTTTACACATGCACCCACTCGCTTTTGGTCAATTCTCGGTGAAGAACGTTTTACAGGAGATGTTTGGGCAGTACCTGAAGGAACAGCCGTATTTGCCCACGAACCACTGTTGCGAGTAGAAGCACCTCTCTGGCAAGCTCAGTTGGTGGAAACCTACTTGTTAAACACTCTGAATTATCAAAGTTTAATTGCTACACGGGCAGCAAGATTGCGCGATGTAGCATCTGAGAATGCGACACTGTTGGAATTTGGCACAAGAAGGGCATTTAGTCCCCAAGCTTCTTTATGGGCAGCACGTGCGGCTTTAGCTGGAGGTTTGGATGCGACATCAAATGTGTTAGCAGCGCTGCAACTGGGGCAAAAGCCCAGTGGTACAATGGCTCATTCGTTAGTTATGGCATTGTCAGCAATGGAAGGTAACGAAGAACAAGCTTTTACCGCATTTCACCGTTATTTTCCAGGTGCGCCGTTGTTAATTGATACCTATGATTCAATAGCTGCTGCCCGTCGTTTGGCGGAAAAGGTTAATGCTGGGGAAATGGAATTATCTGGAGTCAGGATAGACTCAGGAGATTTGGCATCCCTCTCAAAACAAATGAGGTCGTTGCTTCCTGGAGTATCGATTTTTGCCAGTGGGGACTTGGATGAGTGGGAAATAGCAAAATTAAAAGCTGCAGGTGCTGAGATTGATGGTTATGGTTTGGGAACACGTTTAGTGACAGGTTCTTCCGTAAACGGAGTCTACAAACTGGTGGAAATAGATGGTATCCCAGTGATGAAACAATCAACTGGCAAAGGAACTTATCCAGGGCGCAAGCAGATTCTTCGTACTTTCAAAAGAGGTAAGGCGATCGCTGATAAGTTGGGACTGGTTACAGAAAATTATTTGGAGGCACAACCTCTACTGGAGCTCTTTATGAAAGAAGGTCAAAGAGTGCGATCGCTTGAAAGCATAGCACAAATTCGGCAGCGAACCACTGCTGCTGTCGCCAGTTTACCAGAAGAGGCCAGGCAAATAGATAACCCCGTATCAGTACACGTAGATATTTCTCCCGCCCTAGAAGAACTGACACAACAAACCAGAAAATCAATCAGTGACCAGTAACCAGTGACCAGTGACCAGTAATCACCTGACCAATGACCACTAACTAATAACCACTAACTACTAACTACTAACTACTAACCATGAGAATCGCATTATTTGGTACGAGTGCCGATCCACCAACAGCAGGACATCAAGCTATTATCAGATGGTTATCTAATAAATACGATTGGGTAGCAGTTTGGGCTGCAGACAATCCATTTAAATCCCATCAAACAAGATTAGAGCATCGAGTGGCAATGATGCATTTGTTAATTAAAGATATAGATGCGCCACAAGACAATATAGGATTGGAACAGCAATTAAGTAGTTTGAGAACGCTAGAAACATTAGAAAAGGCAAAAGCTCGTTGGGGAGAAGAATCGGAGTTTACGTTAGTAATAGGTTCGGATTTACTACCTCAACTGCCAAGATGGTACCGAATAGAAGAGTTATTACAGCAAGTACAACTTCTAGTCGTACCACGTCCGGGATTCATTGTAGAAGAATCTAGCGTACATACCGTACAAAAACTAGGAGGAAAAATCGAGTTTGCCAACTTTATCGGTCCAGATGTTTCTTCAACTGCATATCGAGAAAGTGGCGATAGCGAAGCCCTCACACCTTTAGTAGTTGACTACATTCATAAGGAGCATTTGTATAAATGGTCATTGGTCATTGGTCATTAGTCATTGGTTATTAATTTTTTACAAATGACAAACGACCAATGACAAAGGACAAACAACAAATGACAAAGGACAAATGACAAAGAATAATTGATTCTTATGCCGGGACGCAGCCAAAGAAAGTTTGTTGCTCCACTCAACCAACCTCCTCTAGCAGATTTTAAGGTTGGTGTGGATAATGTTATTTTTTCTGTAGATACTGCCCAAAACCGCCTGCTTGTTTTATTAGTGATGAGACAGCAGGAGCCATTTTTGAATCATTGGAGTCTTCCCGGTACTTTGGTGCGTCAAGGCGAGTCTTTGGAAGATGCAGCATATCGCATTTTGTCAGAGAAAATTAGGGCAAAAAATCTCTATTTAGAGCAGTTGTATACCTTTGGAGGACCGGAACGCGACCCCAGGGAAGCTAGTGATAGTTATGGCGTGCGTTACCTATCGGTAAGTTATTTTGCTCTCGTGCGATTTGAGGAAGCAGAATTAATTGCCGATCGCATGACGGGAATCGCTTGGTATCCTGTAAAGCAGGTGCCACAATTGGCTTTTGACCATAACGAAATTTTGGCTTACGGACATAGGCGTTTGCGAAATAAGTTGGAGTACAGCCCAGTGGCTTTTGAAGTTTTGCCGGAAATGTTTACTTTGAATGATTTATATCAGTTATATACTACGGTTTTGGGGGAAAACTTTTCTGATTATTCTAATTTCCGCGCTCGCCTGTTGAAGTTGGGTTTTTTATGCGATACAGGAATTAAGGTGTCGCGAGGGGCTGGTCGTCCAGCAAGTTTATATCGGTTTGATGCTGAAGCTTTTGCTCCATTTAAAGATAAACCTTTAGTTTTTATTTAATGAATCTTTAACAACATTGAAAATTCATATGAAAATTGCGATCGCTCAACTTAATCCTATTATTGGTGATTTACCCGGTAATGCAAAAGGGATTCTGGAAATGGCAAAAAAAGCCGCAAGTGTTGGTGTCCGTCTGCTATTAACTCCAGAACTTTCGTTATGTGGTTACCCTCCTAGAGATTTATTGCTGAATCCTAGTTTTCTACAGGCAATGAACTTTAACTTGCAACAATTAGCCAGAGATTTACCGCCAGAAATTGCTGTTTTAGTAGGAACTGTTGATGAGAATATCAAAGCACATAGCAATGGTGGTAAAACATTATTTAATAGTATTGCTTTGCTGGAAAAAGGTAAAGTACAGCATATTTTCCACAAACGCCTTTTGCCTACTTATGATGTCTTTGACGAAAACCGATATTTTGAACCGGGATTACAAGCAAATTATTTTTCTTTAGATGATATTAATATCGGCGTTACTATTTGCGAAGATTTGTGGAATGATGAAGAATTTTGGGGCAAACGCAGTTACACCACCAATCCAATTGCTGACTTAGCGATTTTAGGTGTGGATTTAGTGGTGAATTTGTCGGCTTCTCCCTACAGTGTTGGGAAACAGAAATTTCGAGAAGAAATGCTTCAGCATGGTGCCGTGCGCTATCAGCAACCCCTTATCTACGCCAATCAGGTTGGAGGAAATGACGATTTAATTTTTGATGGCAGAAGTTTTGCCATCAATCGTCAAGGTGAAATGGCATGCCGTGCTTTGGGTTTTGAGAAAGACTTGGTTGTGGTGGAATTTGATAAGGTGCAGAGAGATTTGCAAGTCGCTTCCATTGCACCAAGATATGAGTCTGAAGATGAGGAAATTTGGCACGCTTTGGTTTTAGGATTGCGGGATTACGTGCGTAAGTGCGGCTTTTCTAAAGTGGTGCTGGGTTTGAGCGGCGGTATAGATTCTTCATTGGTTGCTGCTGTTGCGACTGCAGCACTCGGTCAAGAAAATGTCCTCGGTGTTCTTTTGCCTTCACCTTATAGTTCGGATCATTCTATCGGTGATGCTTTGGCATTGGCGAATAATTTGGGGATTAAAACTCAGATTTTACCAATAGGAACGTTGATGGAAGGTTATGACAATACTTTAGCCGAGTTGTTTGCAGGAACGGAGTTTGGATTGGCAGAGGAGAATCTTCAATCTCGAATTCGAGGTAATTTATTGATGGCAATTTCTAACAAATTCGGTCATCTCCTCTTATCGACTGGTAATAAATCAGAAGTTGCGGTTGGTTACTGCACTCTTTATGGGGATATGAATGGTGGATTGGCAGTTATTGCTGATGTTCCTAAAACTCGCATTTATTCAATTTGTCGGTGGTTGAACGATCGGGCGCGCTTCAGTGAGAAGTTGGGATTGGGGAAAATACCTTCCAATTCCCAATCGGTAATTCCAGAAAACGTCTTGAGTAAACCACCTAGTGCGGAACTTAAACCCGGTCAAGTTGACCAGGATTCTCTTCCGCCCTACGATGTTTTGGATGATATCTTAGAACGTTTGATTCATTCCCACCAATCCCCCGCACAAATTGTTTCTGTAGGTCACGATCCGGGAATTGTAGATAGAGTTATCGATTTGGTTGCGCGTGCAGAATTTAAGAGAAGGCAAGCACCTCCAGGGTTAAAGATTACTGACCGCGCTTTTGGCACTGGTTGGCGAATGCCTATTGCAAGTAAATGGGTAGGTATGAAATATAGTTCCCAAGCTTAATAGGGATGGTTGGCAAGACTGCTATAATCTTCTTCTATCTTGGTATTCATCCCTGTCATCGCGATCGCGACTCGTTATACGGTAATCATTTCTATCTTCATCATCTCTGTCGCGTTCGCCTTTGGCGTAAGCCGTCCCCGGCTTATCGCTCCTACGATCTTTCCCTTCCTCTAAATTCCAATCCTTGGACTTTTGATAAAGCTCAGATAAACCTCCTAAGCTTTCTACAGCACATTCGAGAGCGTCAAAATATCCCAAAACAGCTTCGGCATTATCCGGAGAAGTTCTCCAATCCAAGATTTCATCAGCTCTATCTTGTAAGCGATCGATCAACTCAATTTGGCGATTCAGCAGATTTTCTATCCGATAATCCATTGTAGTTACCTCAGTATTATGAGTTATTAATTAAGAACAATTCCTATTAGACCATCGGGTATGTAGCGCAAGAAGGAATGCTCTTGAATTTTCCAAGCACCTATTATAAGCTTTGGAGGAATTTTCAAATACTGTAAATCTACTCAGAGAAACTTTCAGCAATTGCTCATCGGAGTTTCTAAGATACATAAAAGTAGGGTGGGCATTGCCCAACACCACTCCTCTCAACGCACATCAAGACGCGCAAGAGGGCGGCTCCTCTAAAGTACTTAGAATTTTTCATAAATGATTTAGAATCACTATGTTTTACTCGTAACAATTAATTTCTAAACGCTTAAAATTTGCTCGACAGTTAAATGTAACTCCGGAAAAGTAGGGGAGATAATTCGCTCGCTACCTCTATAGGCAGTAGGCTGGTAAATTCCTTTATCATCTAATTGGTAAACAAAAACAGTGGGAACTTTGGGTTTTCCCAGATAAACTCTGCTACCAATAGCTAGGTAGTCTACAATCCAGTACTCAAAAATCCCTAGACGTTGATACTCATCTAACTTATCAATGTAATCATCTTCCCAGTTTGTTGATACAACTTCCACAACAACTTGCAATGGTTCGCGTAGTGCGGAGTAAGCAGCACGATTATTACGCCATATATCCAAACTGATTACACTGACATCAGGAAAGCGTCCTTGCTCCTGACCATCCTTAGTTAGAGTTGCGATCGCGATCCTACCAGACACCTTATAGTTCAAGCTTAAACGGTCAACTTCTTTATCTAATTGTTTTGCTAAAAAATCTGCTACATCATCATGCTGTCTAGTTGCTTGAACTCTCACAATCTCTCCATTTACTAACTCAAAACGACCATCTTCAGGATACTGCTCGAGGAATTGCTCAAAGATGAGTTGTTGCTTCTGGTATATTGGGATAATAGTCATGCTTTTGCCTATCTAATTCATCTAACTGACCTATTGTGGTACTTTATAAGTTTAGTTATAAACACTCCTATAATAACTACATTGTATATATAGGTATCATAAATATAGCGCTTTTCAATTGGGTGCAATACATAAAAAAGTTTTGAACCGCAACCTGTAGCGGACGAACGCAGATAAATTTGTACTTCATTCAAGTGAGAATCGCTATAATTTATGAAACTTTCTAAGTACTGTAGGTAGGGCTATGCCGCACATATGATACTACTAGTGGGCAATGCCCACCCTACGTGTATTTCAAAAATTAATTACGAGATATATACCAAATAAAAATCAAAAAACGAATATTTCTAAACTGTGAAAATTGTGCAAGAAGTATCCTTAATTAGTTGTGGTAACTTTGAGGAGTCTCAACAATGGTCTACCATCCAAGGAGGAAATTCGCCGAGCTATTCAGTTAATTGTTTGGCCTCCTGGCACTTCAAACTTCACGATTAATCCAACACCCCATGGGAATGGAGTTAAGCCTATTAAAAATGCTTGTATGGCTGTGCTTAAGCAAACTTTTGGTTGGCAATTGGAAACAAAAATAACGTATGCAACTAAATCACCTGGACGAGTTGATGCAACAAAAGCTTTAAACGGACACCTTTTTACCCTTGAATGGGAAACTGGTAATATTTCATCAAGTCACCGTGCAATCAATGAACTAGTTCTTGGTCTCTTGCGGGGTGTGTTTTTAGGTTCAGCTTTAGTGCTTCCTAGTAGGAAACTTTACCCTTATCTTACTGACAGAGTAGGAAATTATGAGGAATTAGAACCTTACTTTGATGTATGGCGAGCAGTGAACATTAATGAAGGATTCCTTGCTGTGTTTGTAGTTGAACATGATGCTCAAGACAGCAATATAGCAAGAATCACAAAGGGAACAGATGGTCGTGCTCTAATCTAGAACTTCACTCAAATTATTTAACTTTTATGAAAATAAATCTAGTTGTCTGGAATTATTTTGCAACGTTTTTACTTTTTTCCTCCCTCTAGCTGATTCCCATTCATCAAGTTTCCCATTTGCTAAATCTCCAAGTCGCTTCACTGCTGGTTCAACATCACCAATTTCTGTACCTAGCCAATATCGATGCAACTTCTCTGCTGCATAGAATGTAGTCCCAGAACCTCCAAAGGGATCGATAACTATTTGTCCTGGGTTTGATGCCATAGCAATGATACGTTCTAGCATGCGGAGGAGCTAATTCATTCGCACCCCTTGTTTTATACTGGCGATGTCGTACTGGTGGAATATCGCTCCATATTTCCTCAAGTTCTGTCCAAAAAGTTTCTTCAGTGCTGTAGCCTGATGTATCTTCCCACACATCTTCAGGCATATCCCAAATATCCATCAAATTGATGCCTTGAGGATTTAGCTTTTTACGGTGTCCGCCGTAATCTCGAATTTCTCCTCCACAATGTCGGCAAACTTGAATGGGTGTATATACTTTATTAAAAACAGTGGGTTCTCCTTTTGTATAGTAAAGCAATCCATAATGAGCAGGAGACATTCGCTTGCCACGAGGAAAAGCTTTAGGCATTCTACAGGCAATCCAGTGGCGAAAAAGCATACCTTTTTGGTTGAGGTACGCACCATACTCAATACACCATTTAGGCAAGTTAAAAATAAATAAGCTACCTCCTGGCGTCAAAACACGAATGCTTTCACTCAGCCACTATTTTGACCATTCAAGGTATTCCTCAGATTTCATCTGGTCGTTCACACTTTTGCCGTAATCCTTACCTAAGTTGAAAGGTGGGTCGGCAAATACGAGATCGACACACGTATCAGGAAGAGCATTTAAAAACTTGAGACAATCGCCTTGGTAGAGAATGCCATAATCGCTTTGATAAGCCTCAATTAAGTTCTGATAAGTAGCAGTCAAAGGCGATATAAGGCGAACAGAAGACATTGAAGGGTTTTTCTTTTACTAGGCTGTCACTCAATTCTAATCAATATCAAGCCACAGCGAAAAGTACTTGTTGGAATTGCTCTGCTAGCAACAACACTGCTTCTTCAATGACTTTACGTCGCGGTTTCCCATTTTCTTCGCTGAGTTTTTCTACAATTGCGCCTGCTTTCTCTGAAATTCTGGGGGGCTGATATTCTCTACCATTACCCACATATCTCCATGGTGTTGGCTCTTTCTTTGGTTGCTTATCTTTGTATTTCTTGGTTTCAACCTGAATATCTTTCTTAGAAACCTCCTGAGTACAAGCTTTCTCCAGCATCGATTGAATAACCTCAACTGGCGTCCGACCCGTGGCTAATTTGTAGAGTGCTGATGAAGTAAGGTTGCGATTGATTTGTTCGAGTTGTTTTGTGCTGAAGCTTCCAAGTATTGGGGCTAGCTTCAATAACTGGTTGGCAATGCCCGATATCCATCCGAGAGAATTGGCAAGAGCTTCTTCATATTGCTTGGGCTTGAGTTTATCTTTGAGGAAAAGCAATAATTGCCCAATTTTGGCGGCTCCAAGTAATAAAGATGGGTTTGTGTAAGTAATTTCACTGATAACTTCCTTTATCAGGTCTTTACCCGGTTGCGCTAATTGACGAATGAGATATTGAACTTCCCCAGCAAATGTTTCAGAAAAATTCGCAGCAGGAGCTGTTTCGGGCGCTTTAGTCATGCTAAGATCGTCTCCAGAATTAATGTTTAATGTTTATTTTTTGAGGAAGTGCTCTTGCAGTTAACATGAGCGCTTCCTCTTTCACTCATAATACAACAATCCGGAAATTTTTCTTGTAAAATTTTCTAGAGAAATTTAGATTTTCTCGGAGAAAAAACAGGAATTTTACACCTTTGACATAAGCGCGATAAGCGAAGCTTAACGGCTACACTGCCGTATCGCAACTCTTTCAGAAGAGGTGGGGTTTTAATTCATGGTATGGGAAAATTAGGCAAAAGTACCATTGCTGCAAGTCGATGCAAATTCAGTCCTTCAACTTGCCTGAATCCATCAATTTTTCAACTTGCTCCTCAGTTAAGGGAGACGGAGGAATTTTTCCTCTAATAATTTGATTACAAATATCTACACAACTATTGCAGATGAATACACCTGCTGGACCCGCAATAAGAAGCTCAACTTGTTCTGAGGTTTTGCGACAAAATGAACAACTAAGTTCTGGCTTGGTTTGGACAGAAGCGTTGTCGGTCATAGTTTTAATTTCCTGGAGTGACTTAGGTTGAATTCGATCTTGAAGGAGCGATAATTGCTCTCGGAGTTGATGACGAGATTTGTGTAAGCGTCCTTTTACTGCACTGACTGAAATATTTAAGCGATTGGCTACTTCTTGTAGGCTGAAATCCTCATGGTAAAATAGTAGAATTACTGAGCGATTCTTCGGAGATAGAGTATCAACTGCTTTTAGTAATGCTGTGTGAAGTTCTTCCTGTTCTACCACTACTTGAGGATCGGGTAAACTTCCAGAGATTGGTAGCGGTTCCTCCACTAAATTCCCTACCATTGCCTCTAGAGAAAAACAGATGACCTTACGACGACGCAATTCGTTCCGGCAAATATTGAGAACAATGCCGTATAGCCAACTCTTAAAGCATGTTGGGTCGTTAAGTTTCTCTAGTGAGAGATAGGCTTGCAGCATTGCTTCTTGTACAAGCTCTTGAGCCAAATCCTCATTACCAACCGCTCGTGTAGCAAGGCGTTGTGCCATGGGTTGATAACGCAACACAAGTTGACCGAATGCAGCTTTATTTCCCTGTCGTGACAGAAAAACTAACTCCGGAGCGCTTTGTTCGGACACGTCTTCCTCGCTAAACAACTCTACTAATTAATAGTGGTAAAGTGAAGAGAAAAGGTTACTTTAGTCAAAAAAGACATGACATCGGAATTAAGCTACAGTGAGTACTTCTTGAAATTGTGCTAGCAACACAACCGCTTCTTCAATAACAAAACGTCGCGGTTTCCCATCTTGTTCGCTGAGTTTTTCTACAATTGCGCCTGCTTTTTCAGAGATTCTGGGGGGCTGATATTCTCTACCATTACCCACATATCTCCATGATGTTGGCTCTTTTTTCGGTTGATTCTCTTTATGTTTCTTGGTTTCAACTTGAATATCTTTCTTAGACACCTCTTGGGTGCAGGCTTTTTCCAGCATGGACTGAATCACTTCTCCTGGCGTCCGACCTGTAGCCAATTTGTAGAGTGCTGATGAAGTAAGGTTGCGATTGATTTGTTCGAGTTGTTTTGTGGTAAAGCTTCCAAGTATCGGGGCTAGCTTCAATAACTGGTTGGCAATGCCCGATATCCATCCGAGAGAATCGACTAGAGCTTCTTCATATTGCTTGGGCTTGAGTTTATCTTTGAGGAATAACAATAGTTGCCCAATTTTAGCGGCTCCAAGTAATAAAGATGGGTTTGTGTAAGTAATTTCGCCAATGACTTCTTTTATCAGGTCTTTACCCGGTTGCGCTAATTGACGAATGAGATATTGAACTTCCCCAGCAAATGTTTCAGAAAAATTCGCAGCAGGAGCTGCTTCGGGCGCTTTAGTCATGCTAAGATCGTCTCCAGAATTAGTTTTAAATTATTTCTTTTCGAGGAAGTGCTCTTGTCGTGAACATGAGCGCTTCCTCTTTCACTCATAATACAACAATCCGGAAATTTTTCTTGTAAAATTTTCTAGAGGATTTTAAATTTTTTCGGAGAAAAAACAGGAACTTTACACCTAAAATATGCGGGAGCTTAGTAGCCGGGAGACCATGCTACAAAAAATGGGGCAGCCTTAATAACAACTTGACAATTTGTATTAAAGCACGATCCAACCTCTCAAGGGTCTAGTCAAAAACGATATATATGAAATCGGAATCAAGCCACCGCGAAAAGTACTTGCTGGAATTTCTCTGCTAGCAACAACACCGCTTCTTCAATGACTTTACGTCGCGGCGTTTCGTTTTGTTCGCTGAGTTGTTCCACAATCAAGCCTGCTTTTTCAGAGATTCTGGGGGGCTGATATTCTCTACCATTACCCACATATCTCCATGACGTTGGCTCTTTCTTCGGTTGCTTCTCTTTGTGTTTCTTGGTTTCAACTTGAATATCTTTCTTAGACACCTCTTGGGTGCAGGCTTTTTCCAGCATGGACTGAATCACTTCTACTGGCGTCCGACCTGTAGCCAATTTGTAGAGTGCTGATGAAGTGAGGTTGCGATTGATTTGTTCGAGTTGTTTTGTGGTAAAGCTTCCAAGTATCGGGGCTAGCTTCAACAACTGGTTGGCAATGCCCGATATCCATCTGAGAGAATCGACTAGAGCTTCTTCATATTGCTTGGGCTTGAGTTTATCTTTGAGGAATAACAATAGTTACCCAATTTTAGCGGCTCCAAGTAATAAAGATGGGTTTGTGTAAGTAATTTCGCCAATGACTTCTTTTATCAGGTCTTTACCCGGTTGCGCTAATTGACGAATGAGATATTGAACTTCCCCGGCAAATGTTTCAGAAAAATTCCCAGCAAGAGCTGTTTCTGATGCTTTAGTCATGCTAAGATCGCTCCAGATATAAGATTAGTTTATTTTTTTTAGAGGAAGTGCTCTTGTCGTGAACATGAGCGCTTCCTTTTTCACTCATAATACAACAATCCGGAAATTTTTCTTGTAATATTTTCTATAGGGTATTAGATTTTCTCAGAGAAAAAACTGAGATCTGCAAGTCAATCCAACTTATCCTAAATAAGCCTTTCTAACTCGCTCATCAGTTATCAATTCCGATGCTCGACCTGATAGAGTGATGCAACCAGCTTCCAAAACATAACCGCGATTTGCAATTTGTAAAGCGAGGTTGGCATTTTGTTCGACTAACAAAATCGTCACGCCCGTAGCACGTAAATTTTCAATAATGCTAAAAATTTCTCTGACTATAGCAGGTGCTAAACCCAAACTAGGTTCATCCAAAAGCAAAAGCTTGGGTCTACTCATCAAAGCACGGGCTATAGCTAACATTTGTTGTTCCCCCCCACTTAAAGTTCCCGCTAATTGATTGCGCCTTTGTGATAAACGGGGAAATAGATCGAATTGTTGCTGAATGTCTGCTTTAATTTCTGCACGATCGCTTCTAATATAAGCACCCAATAACAAATTATCATATACAGTTTGTCGTGCTAATACCCTCCGTCCTTCAGGAGAGTGAGCAATACCGAGTTGCACAACTTCATGAGGCTGACGGCGAGTAATATTGCGCCCGTTATAAAGAATCTCACCACGACGAGGATTAACCACCTTAGATATAGCGCGGAGAGTCGTTGTTTTCCCAGCACCATTAGCACCTATAAGAGTCACAACCTCCCCACTATTAATAAACAAATTAATATTCTCTAAAGCTTGAATACCTCCATAATTCACATAAAGGTCTTTAATCTCCAAAATCCTCAAATTATCAGCGTTCATCTGCGTTAAGGTTGCGGTTAATATATTTATTCATTCCCCAAATATGCTTCAATCACAGCCGGATTGTTTCTGACAACAGATGGCTCGCCCAAAGCAATGAGTTGACCAAAATCCAAAACAGCAATGCGATCGCACAAACCCATAACCAAGGGTACATGATGCTCAATCAAAACGATGGTTAAGTCAAAGCTGGCGCGTAAGTTGCGGATAAACTCACTCAATTGGTGCTTTTCACTAGGATTCATACCTGCAGCCGGTTCGTCTAAAAGTAACACCTGTGGTTCTAAAGCAAGAGCGCGGGCGATTTCCAAACGCCTTTGGTCGCCATAGGAAAAGTTTTTCGCTTTTTCATCCAAGCGATCGCTTAAACCAACCAGCCTTAATAATTCTACCGCTCTTCGCTTGCTGTTTTGTTCTTCTTTAGGAGCAGGAGGCAATCCCAAAACTCCCTGGATCGTACTACTCTTGGTATGCAAATGCCGTGCTATGATGACATTCTCTAAAGCTGAGAGTTCGCCAAACAAGCGTATATTTTGAAACGTCCGTGCAATCCCCAAACCAGCAATTTGATGGGGACGCAATTGAGAAATATTTTTATCTTGATAAACCAATTGACCGCTAGACGGTGTAATCAAGCCTGTAATTAAATTGAATAGTGTAGTCTTTCCAGCACCATTAGGTCCGATGAGTCCAAAAATTTCATATTTATTTACATGAAAAGATACATTATTGACTGCTACCAAACCCCCAAAACGGCGAGTTAAGTTTTTAGCCTCTAATAAAGATAATTCCGAATTTTTTGTCATTTCTCCCCGATCGCTGGTCACTGGTCACTGGTCACTGATTTTCGGCGCTTCTTAAATATATCTGGAGTCACCAGACCTTGTGGAAAAAAGATAGTTCCAATGACAATCAACAGACCAAAAATAATTAACCTGCCATCTCGCAATAATTGTGCTAACCATGAAGGTAAACCGCCTGTATCTGCCATTGCTCTTAACACCTCAGGTAAAGCTGTGAATACCATACCTCCGACTACTGAACCTAAAAAAGTTCTAGAACCACCAATTAACACAAAAGTGAGGTAATTAATACTCGTATCAAAAGTCCCTTGACGTGAATTCCAGGTGTTGAGAACGTGAGCACTCATAGCACCAACAACTCCCGCAAGAATACATCCTAGAGTGAATGCCAGTACTTTGTAGTACGTCGAATTTATACCCATTGCACCCGCAGCTAATTCATCTTCACGAATAGCTAAGAATGCTCTCCCAACTTTGATACGTTCTAAACGATAAATCAGTACCATACTCACAATAAGTAATGGTAGTGCAATCCGTAAGTATTCAATGGGTTCGGAGAAGGGTTGAGGGATACCAAAAATACCTACAGCCCCACCTGTTATATCTAAATTTAGGGCTAAGACTCGCAGAACTTCGACAAAAGCAATAGTCGCGATCGCTAAATAAATCCCCCGCAACCGCAACGCTGGAACTCCTACCACCACTCCCAGTAAACCAGAAACGATACCTGCTATCAGCATTTCCAGCAATAGCAATGGAATGGGAAAAACTCCAGTAGTAGAAAAAACAGTTGTAGAGAGAATAGCAGCAATGTACCCACCCAAAGCATAAAAGCCAGGACTCGCCAGAGATAATTGTCCAGCCATCAGAGGTAAGTACAGAGATAGCCCTAGAAGCGCCCCCAGTACCATAGAGACAATAAGAGCTCCGTAAGTCGCGAAAAATTCGGTCATAAAGTGTTGTCACCTGTAATGTAGTTGTAAGCTACCGGTGCAGCCTTTCATAGACGCAATTTCCTGTTTAGCTTTTCGAGCAGCAGCTACAAGTTGCTCTTGAGTTTTTTGAAATGTAGCATCCCATTGCACCTCATCTGTTAAATCTTCAATATACTCGCGAAGATGTTCAACAATTTGGTTTTGTAAGTCTTCAGGTAATGATTCCATCATTTTGACTATGATGGTAATCGCTGTAGAGGACATATTTCAACTTTCCATAAACTAAACTTTCTGAATAAACCGACGACCCAGTAAACCTTGGGGTCGCACTAACAGCATAATAAACAAAATGCCAAAAGCAACGGCATCTTTATAACCAGAATACTCTCCAGGGACAAACGCTTCTACTAATCCGATCGCTAAACCTCCCAACACTGCACCAGGTATGCTACCCAAACCACCCAACACAATTACCGATAAACCCCTCAACCCAAAAGCAAGTCCAAAGTAGGGTCCAGCAATGCTAACACTTGTAGCTACTAGAGTTCCCGCTACTCCCGCAATAAAACTGCTAATGAAAAATGTCAGTATGATGTAGCGATCGCTGTTTATGCCTAATAAACTTGAGGTTGTTGGGTCTTCCGCGATCGCCTGCATTGCCTTGCCGTACTTTGTGTTACCAATAAAATAAGTCAGAATTGTCACAACTGTCATAGAGATGGCAAAAATCACCAACTGAACGGTACGAATAGGAATCGGGTTTTCTGGCGTACCAAAGTTAATAGCGGCGGGTAAATTACCGTAAGTATTTCCTGGAAAAGTATAACTTTCTGCACCAACTAAATACTGTATTAAGTTAACAATAACGACTGCTACACCCAAGCTAGAAACAACCGTTAGCAATGGATCGGAACCTCGTTGTCGTAAAGGGAGAAAGGCTATGCGTTCAATTGCCACACCAATCAGCCCAGCAAAAATACTTCCTGCGATCGTGGCGACAGGGAAGGGTAATTGTATTGGCAGAGTTGCATTAGCTAGAACACCATTAAATCCGAAAGTACCACCCATGAGTGCATACGTAAAATATGCACCCAAGGTAAAAACCGCACCATGAGCTAAATTAATGATGCCTAAAATAGAGTAAACCAGAGTGTATCCCAAGGCAAAAATAGCGTAGGCGCTACCAATAGATAACCCATTCAGAAATTGTTGTAAAAATAGACTTATGTTCATCTTTTAGGGCTATGGGTATGGTACTGGGGACTAGGTACTAGGTACTGGGTAAAATCTTCCCAATCGCCAATCGCCAATCCCTTGATAACTACTTCAAAATTGCAAATTTCCCTTTCTTTGCATTTTTATCCATCGTAATTCGAGCAACATAGAATTCTTTTTGAATCACCTCACCTACAGGAGTAAAAGCAATGTCACCTAGAGGCGTACTGTACTTTCCTGATAGTAACTCTTTATTTAGTTGGGTACGCAATTGAGGCAAGGGTAATGTACTAATTTTTGATTTTTTATCCAAAGACTTCAGAGCTTCAACGTACACTTGCACGGCTGCGAAAGCTTGACCGCTAAACTGGGGTGGTTCTTCATTATACTGCTTTAAATAAGCAGCACGAAATTCCTTATTAACTTCTCCAGAGTATTCAGGGCTGTATGCTTGAGCAATAATTACGCCTTCACAAAATAATTGACATACCGCAAAGACTTTTCCCGTATTCAAACCATTTCCAGCAATAATTAAACCTTTATAACCCAATTCCCTCAATTGTCGGATTAAATTCCCTCCATCAGCAGCCAAACCCGAAATAATAACTAAATCTGGTTTTAAATTAATCGTATTAGTGGCTTGGGCTTGAAAGTCGGTATCAGTTGTTTGAAATTTTTGAACGGTGAGGATTTCTAATCCTTGGTCTTTAACTGTTTTCTGAAAAATCTCTGTTTCTGATTTACTAAAAACATCATTTTGTGCGAAAAAGACTGCTACTTTCTTAATGTTAGGATTTTGTTTAAGAGCAGCCTTTACTGAATTAGGAGCAACAATAGAAACAGGCGCTGATACACGTGCGACATAATCACCTATTTCTGGAACTCCTTTTGCAGTATTTGATGCTCCAATCACTGGAACTTTAGATTTTTCAGCAAATGGATCGGCTGCAAAAGCTTGCTGTGACAAAGTGGGACCGACAATGCCAACCACTTTATTTTTGTTAATTAAAGTTTGAAAAGCGTTAATAGCCCCTGCTTCATCACCACTAGTATCTTGGAACACTAGTTTAATTGGAGTGCCATTAACACCGCCTTTATCATTAAAATATTTCTCGGCAATTTTTGCACCAGCAACACCTTCTTGACCTAGCAAAGCGACATTACTAGTTTGTGCAAAAGCAATACCGATGGGAATTCCACTAGATAAGTTTGTCGTTGCAGCTGTATTAGTTGTAGAACTAGTACTGGTATTACCGTTAGTTCCCGTATTGGTGCTATTGGTTGGACTGCTACCGCACGCTGTTAGCAGCAAAGCGCAAGTGGCGAATAATGCAGTTGTTAAAGTAGTTTTTTTCATGGTCGAACAAAGCAGGGTTCTGTGTATGCTTGATAAACTCAAGGAAGAGACTTGAGATATGAGCCAAGGAATTAAAATATTAAGCAGTTGTCAGGGTTAATGCAAGATGCTATTGTAAAAAATTCGTAGCATTTTCACTAAAAAATGTAACTTAAGATACTGCTTTAAGCTGTTACGTATTGAATTTACATATTTGGCATGAAGGCTGTTAGTAGTTAGTGGTTATTGGTTAGTGGTGAAATGCTAAGTGACTACATTCCATAGTCACTAACTACTAACCGATAACAGTCCTCATGAAAAATCTGCAACTTCTACGCGCAGTCTTCCTATACAGTCCTTGGCATAGCAAAAGTTTATCGGCAAACCATTAAATTGTGAATAACTTGAATCCGCCTTTTTTACCTGATATGGTAAATATCTGGCAGCAAACCATGAATTGGACTCCCACAGTCCAACAGCAAGAGCTGTTTCAAAAGCTTTACGAGTTAATTTTATCCGGGAACAGCCAGCAAAATTTGACCCGCATTACCGATCCTCAAGAGTTTTGGGAAAAGCATCTTTGGGATTCTTTACGGGGAATTGCTTTTTTGCTTTCAGGACAAACACAAGAAAACACGGGGGACAAAGAAGAACTTACACCCTCATCTCCCCCAATACCCATCGCCCCTTATCCCCAGAGGGGACCCCGAGTTCCCCAATCCCCAATACTCAATCCCCAATACTCAATCCCCAATCCCCAATACCCAATCCCCAATACCCAATCCCCCACATTCATCGACATTGGAACCGGTGCTGGTTTTCCAGGTATCCCAGTAGCCATGACTGTTGCTCATAGCACTGTAACTCTTCTGGATTCCACTCGGAAAAAAATTGCTTTTCTTGATAAAGTAAAAAACGAGCTTCACCTGAGCAACATTAACACGGTGACTGGTAGAGCAGAAGAGATTAGCCATCAAAACCAACACCGACAAAAGTATGATGTTGCTCTCATCCGTGCTGTCGGAACAGCTTCTGTCTGCGCTGAATATACCTTACCGTTGTTGAAACAGGGCGGGCTAGCCATCATTTACCGGGGTAATTGGACGGAAGATGAAGCAAAATCTTTAGAAAATGCTGTTCAACAATTAGGTGGCACAATTGAATCAGTCGAAGAATTTACAACTCCCCTCACTCACAGCATTCGTCACTGTCTTTACTTACGTAAAGTAGCAACTACACCATCTCAGTTTCCTCGTGCTGTTGGTGTCCCTACGCAAAAACCTCTTTGAGCATGGAAAGTCACATCCCCAACTTCTTGAAGAAGTCGGGGATCTAGGCACAGAAATTGTTACAAATTAAATATGATTTTTATATACAATTTATAAGACGTTAACGAAAAAATACGCTTCTAATAACAATTAGCCATCTACAAACTGACTTCCATCGTCATGAATCAACCCCTTCTTCGCTTTCTAGCTACCCAAAATTATAAAAATTTATCTTTAGATAGAGGAGTTAATCTCACAAATCTCAATGTATTTATCGGTTCTAACGGCTCGGGTAAAAGTAACTTTATCAATTGCTTAAAACTTTTAAAAGATAGCCTAATTAATATTCCTGATGAAAGTCGGGGTATCAGTAGTTTTGAGAATGCAGTTACCCAAATTGGTGGTAATAGAATTTTAGATGGCACTGTAGCTAGTCCTGCTGTTCACTGATTGTTTGGAGAATATTCTTTGTTTTTCTTCAAAAGATGAAACCCATTTCTCTATTAAAACACTCTCCAAAGAAATGCTCGCTTCAAAGCTTGAAGAAGGATGGTAATTAGGTGATTTATATCGTGTTGGCGATCCCAGTATTGGAGGATGGCCGTGGTAATATGGGTTTTTGCAGGCGGTGGAGAAGCGGAAGTTAGAGGATTAATTCCTTTTTAGGCACTTATTGAGTCAAGTGTTTTAGATGAGTTCGATCGCAGCGTAACACGCTTTTCTAAAGGGTTACACACTCCTTTACTATTATTGCAAATACAGCTAAATGAAGTTCAACAAAGATGCCCTCTATTTCGCGAACTTTACAATTATCTTAATAATTTTTGTCAAAATCTTTAAATTCTCAAATGCTAGGAAAAAAGTTGAAAACGTAAGTGGGGAACTTGAGTTCCCCTTTGGGGATGACGAGCAATGAGGATTGTCAGTCCCCTACTGCCTTTTACTGGATGCTGCAAACCGCTTATTAATCTCATCCCAGTTCAGAACATTCCACCATGCGTTTAAATAATCAGCACGACGATTCTGATACTTCAGGTAATATGCGTGTTCCCACACGTCATTACCCATAATTGGGTAGTTACCTTCACTTATAGGATTATCTTGGTAGGGTGTCGTCATAACAGCTAGTTTGCCATCTTTATTGCGAACGAGCCAAACCCAACCACTGCCAAATCGACCCCCACCTGCTTCATTAAATTGCTTTTTGAAACTTGCGAAACTGCCAAAATTTTCTGTAATGGCAGATGCGATCGCACCTGTGGGTTCTCCACCACCTTTTGGCTTCATGATTCTCCAAAACATTGCATGATTCACATGACCGCCTCCATTATTGCGTACTATTGTACGAATATCTTCTGGTACATTATTCATGTTGCGGAGCAGATCTTCAACGCTTTTCCCTTTGAGTTCTGGATGTTTGTTTAATGCTGCATTCAAATTCTTTACATAAGTCGCATGGTGTTTATCGTGATGAAACTGCATTGTTTTTGCATCGATATGAGGCTCCAACGCATTGTACGCATAGGGTAGTGGTGGTAGTTGAATAGCACCTGATGTATTAGAACTGGGTTGGTTTCTTGTGGGAGCCTGTTGTGCAAAAGCACCAGCATCTAGCGCCAAAACCCCAGCACCAGCTCCTAGCAAGAACAAGAAATGACGACGATTAACAGTCATATTCATAATTCATAATTCATAATTCATAATTTATCAGCTTTGTGACAATCGCTGTCTTGCTTCACCTGCCAACATCTGATGTGCTTCTATTAAAAAGCGAGGAATTTTCTCTGCATGAGGACTGAGACGGAGACATTCCCGCAAGTCTAATTGAGGGATTTTATCTGCTTGACGACCAGGAAACCAATGACTTCCATTGCCAAGCAGGTTGTAACGCATTTTGGCATATTCCACCATATCGTATGCCACAGCCAAATTTCTCAACCACAAAATTGTTGGAATATTTACATGACCTGGGGTTTTCTCATATGTTGGTAAATTAATATGCCAAGTTTTGACCCAATCCTCTCCCAAAATCGCTATTGCTTCTTCTTCCAACCTAGCCAAAATAGGTGGCAAAATTTCCGATGCATTGTCTAGTAAATCTAATGTTTTTAAGTGTTCGTCAAAATCTTGCGGTTTGGCTGCACCCACGCTTAATGTATGAACTTGGGAATAGCTTAAACAAAATAAATCGTTAAAAACCATTGGGCTTAAGGGCTGACAAAGTTCTACGAGTTTTTGTGGTGGTTTGTATAACATTCCTCCTTTATCCGATGGGCTAATGATAAATACTCCCATATCGAGGCGGGTAGCAGCCTCAATAGCAGTCCAGTTAACTTGATTAATATAATACCAATGCAAATTGACGTAATCAAACTGGTTGGTATTTATTGCTTCGATAATAATATCTATTGCGCCATGTGTAGAAAAACCAACAAATTTTACTTTTCCCTCTGCTTGAAGTTTATGCACGTACTCCAAGCAACCACCAGGACGAATAGTGTAATTCAATAACTCTGTATTGTTAATACCGTGTATTCCTAATAAATCAACGTAGTCTAAACGAAGATTTTTGAGTGATTTTTCAAAATCTCGTTGAAATTCCTTAACATTAGCTTTAGGGATAATTTTAGTTTGGACGATCGCGCGATCGCGCTCAAAAGTTGGCAAAATTTTTCCCAACTGCATTTCAGAACTACCATAACCACGAGCGGTTTCGATATGATTAATTCCCAATTCTAGTGCCCGTCGAATCGTTGCTTCTAGATTTTCCTGGCGAGCGCGGGGAATTTGCCACTGTGGGACATCTTGCCATTTGTACTGATATCTCATGCCACCGCAGGAAAAAACTGGCATTTTTAATTCTGTGCGCCCAAATCGTCTGTAAAGCATTATTAGAAGTTAAATTTTAGATTTTGGATTTTGGATTTTTAGTTGTATCTTAGGACGTTAGTCCACATTAAATTATGTCCGCATACAGAACGGATTGCATTTCTGTGCATACCATAAAGCGACAAAAAATACAATATATTAGCTCAAAAAATAAGTATTTGTACTATCTTGACTTATCTGTAAGAAAGCAGTAAGACCATGACAGTACAAAGGAAATGAGCTTGAATTAGGCAATGTACCCGGAAATTTATCTGAGTATTGCGTAAAATGAAACGTTCTGTGTGAAGTCTCGGTTAGTTCCACTAAAAAATCTCCGGAGGTATCAATGCCACATCACATCAGCACCCAGCCAACCACAAATGTAAATACTTATTCTAAGGGCGCTGCTGATGCCTATACTCTCAATCTTATAGGCTTTTTTATTATTTCTTTACCCATAGTTTTATTATTGGGAATGACAACTTATAAAAGATATCGTACTGTTGTTCTTCGTCGGCGAAGAGTCTTTCTAGAAAAAATGTGGTTAATCGATGCTAAAGACAATACCTATAGACAGGATTAAATTTTAATATCTTGTTTCCTCTCGTTCCCAGGTACAGCCTGGGAATGCATTCCTCGGAAACTCCGTCATATTGCTTGTTGAAATAGAAATTTCTTGCAGAATATCCCCTAAGTTTGATGATATGAGGATTAACTCAGCATATGCTTTTGGAAAAACCGTAGTAGGTAGGGCTATGCCGCACAAAACGCAAATGGTAGGCAATGTCCACCCAATGGTGTAATAAAGTATTTTGCACTGAGTGCTTAGCCTATTCTGCGGGTATAATTTGATGCATAAGAAAATATTATATTAGCTATAAGAAAGATTAATAACATTTTAATAGTTCAAATTCAGTAAATTCATGTACAGTCAGAATAATACAGGAAAAAAGTATTCCTGTATTGCAATTAGTTAAGCAATTTAAGCACTCATAACAAATTATGACCACAACTGTACAGCGTCGCGAAAGCGGAAACGTATGGGAGAGGTTCTGTAACTGGATCGTTTCCACCGAAAACCGTCTTTATGTAGGCTGGTTTGGCGTGTTGATGATTCCTACCCTCCTCGCCGCTACCATTTGCTTCATCATCGCATTCATCGCTGCTCCTCCCGT
>NZ_BAACAP010000205.1:0-78440 GCF_045865695.1 Scytonema hankhaensis NUACC26 | reverse complement strand
ACCGTTCGACTTGCATGTGTTAAGCATACCGCCAGCGTTCATCCTGAGCCAGGATCAAACTCTCCGTTTTGAAAAGTTTTGTTTAGCTCTTATCTTTGGTTGATTTTTTCCCTTCAACCACGGGTTTATGCTTTACTTTCGATTGCTTGACGCTGTATAATTGCTTTCAAACTATAGAATTTTCAAGGTTCGGCACCTTCATGGCGTCGCTTTTTTGTGCGCCCGCCTCATCCGGCACTTTTCTATAGTAGCGACCTCCCTTCAGACTGTCAACTTTTTTTAGAAGATTTTTTGGAAAAGTTTTTTGATACGCCCGAAAGCCTGACAGTAAAAGGGTTTTAGGGTAAAGTGATTTTTACAGATCGATTAGGACGTTTTAAAGTCGTGAATAAATTAGGACTCTTGCCACCCACGATAGTGCTAGAACCACTACTACACTCGTTTTTATTAGAAGATATTGGTCGAGGCGATCGCACAACCCAAGCACTCATCGAGCGAGAACGAGGACAAGCAAAATGGGTAGCCAAAGCCGATGGAGTCATTGCTGGGTTACCTGTAGCAGCAAAAGTATTCAACTTACTGAACGAAAAAGTAAACTTTGTGGCAGTTGTCGCTGAAGGCGAAAGTCGAGAACGAGGAGACGTTGTTGCTGAAATCGAGGGACCTTTAGACGCACTGCTCACAGGAGAACGAGTTGCACTTAATATAGTTATGCGTCTTAGCGGCATAGCTACACTAACAAAGAAATATGTCGAGAAAATAGCCGATTTACCTACTAAGTTGGTAGATACACGCAAAACAACACCGGGGTTGAGACTGCTAGAAAAGTATGCGATCGCTATAGGAGGAGCAGTCAATCACCGGATGGGGCTAGATGATGCTGTCATGATTAAAGATAATCACATTGCAGCAGCAGGAGGAATTGGGGAAGCAATATCCCGCATACGTTACCAAGTTCCATATCCCCTAACAATAGAAGTAGAAACTGAAAATTTAGCTCAAGTCAAAGAAGCATTACAATATGGTGCGGACATCATTATGTTAGACAATATGCCCGTTGATTTGATGCGTCAGGCGGTTTCTCTCATTCGCAAACACGATAGCCGCGTTAAAATTGAGGCTTCTGGCAACATTACTTTAGAAACTATTCGTCCTGTTGCAGAGACAGGCGTAGACTACATTTCAAGTAGTGCGCCCATTACCCAATCCAGTTGGTTGGATTTGAGCATGAAAATCCAGTAATTATCCAAAAATTGTCCATTTACAATTAAAAACTATAGTTTGAAGGAAAAGAAATCCTTCAGGAGCATAAGATTTTATCTATGAAAGCTACACAAGAAAAACTAAAACTTAAATTACAAGAGGCTTTAGGTGCTGCTCTAGGCGCTGATTATGCTAATGCCGATCCATTACTAGTACCTGCTAGCAACCCAAAATTTGGAGACTACCAAGCAAATGTTGCTTTACCCCTAGCAAAGCAACTGGGACAGCAACCAAGAGCGATCGCGCAAAAAATTGTTGACAAACTCGATCTATCAGGCATTTGCAAACCTCCAGAGATTGCGGGACCTGGGTTTATCAACCTCAAGTTAGAAACAGATTACTTAATAGCACAACTCAAAGCAATTCAAACCGATCCGAGATTAGGAGTAGCACCAGCAAAAAATTCCAAACGAGTTATTGTAGACTATCCCAGTCCGAATATTGCTAAAGAAATGCACGTAGGGCATTTGCGTTCAGCAATCATTGGAGATTGCCTTTCCCGCATTGTAGAATTCATGGGTCATGAAGTTTTGCGGGTGAGTCATGTAGGAGACTGGGGAACACCCTTTGGGATGCTAATTGCCCATTTAGAAGAAGCATATCCGGAGGCTTTAACCACCACTGAAACTCTCGACTTAGGCGAGTTATCCTCATTTTACCGAGAGGCAAAGAAACGGTTTGATACAGATGAAGATTTTCGTAAAGCAGCGCATCAAGCAGTTGTCAAGCTACAAGCTGGAGATGAAAAAACCCTGCTAGCATGGAAAATCGTCTGCCAACTCTCAAGTAGAGCATATCAAGTCATATACGATTTGTTGGGACTAGCTCCCTTTATAGAAAGAGGAGAATCGTTTTATAATGCTTTATTACCTGAAGTCATAGAAGAACTAGATAAACAAGGTTTGTTAGTAGAAAACCAAGGAGCAAAGTGCGTTTTCCTTGACGGTTTTACAAATAGGGAAGGTGAACCTTTACCTTTAATCGTGCAAAAATCGGATGGTGGATATAACTATGCTGCCACAGACTTAGCAGCAATTCGCTACCGGGTTCAGGTAGAAAAAGTGCAACGAGTGATTTATCCAGTAGGTGCAGAACAAACAAACCACTTTGCTCAAATTTTTCAAGTAGGAAGAAAAGCAGGTTGGATTACAGACGTCACCGAGTTTGTTCATACCCCTTTTGGCTTAATACTTGGCGAAGATGGTCAGAAATTGAAAACTCGTTCTGGAGAAGCAGTACGATTGAGAGATTTGTTTGATGGAGCGATCGCCCATGCTCGTACAGATTTAGAACAAAGATTAAAAGAAGAAGGACGTGTTGAAACAGAAGAATTCATTGCTGATGTAGCGCAGGTAGTTGGGATAAGTGCAGTTAAATATGCTGACCTTAGCCAAAACCGTACCAGTAACTATATTTTCAGCTATGACAAGATGCTTGCCTTAAAAGGCAACACTGCCCCATATATGCTCTATGCTTACGTCAGAACTCAAGGTATCAGCCGTGAAGGTAACATCGATTATGGCAAAATCAAAGCAGATGCACCAATTATTCTGCAAGAAGAATTAGAACTAACTTTAGCAAAGCATTTGTTACAGTTAGATGAAATACTCATGGAAGTTGAAAAAGATTTGCTACCAAATCGCTTGTGTGAGTACTTGTATCAGTTGAGCCAAAAGTTCAATCAATTCTTTGAAAATTGCCCAGTCCTTAAATCTGAAGAACCCGTGCGAACATCGCGACTAATACTGTGCGACCTGACAGCAAGAACTTTGAAGCTTGGATTATCTTTACTAGGAATCAATGTTTTAGAAAGAATGTGAGGAGCTTCCAAATCAAAAATCTCTCAAAACTTCTTGTGGGATGGGCGTCCCCGCCCACCACTATCATTAAAACGGGCAAGGATGCTCCGCAGTCGCACGCCACTTACTTCAACGGGGGGAACCCCCCGCAGTCGCCTCAACGGGGGGAACCCCCGCACGGCGCTGCTCTCTGTCCCACAAATTGAGTATTTGCCTTTATGCAGATATAGAAAAGTACCATCAAAAAATTTGGCAAGCGCCATAGTATATTGCTTCTCACTTTCCACTCTAAAATTACCGAGCTTAGTAGGGTGGGCAATGCCCACCAATAGTGGATTTCAAAAATTCAAGAGGAGTCCTATAGTAATTAGCAATTAGCAATTAACAAAAATTATGTCTAAAGAATTTGCCATTGGTAGTAGAGTCCGCGTTGTCGCACTACCACCCTATGTAAAAACTGCTGAACCCATGCCTATGCTGCGCCCTCCTGATGTCATTTGCCTTGGGGAAGAAGGTATAGTTCTCAATCGCCGTCCTGGCGGATACTGGGGTATTCGCTTCACTAAAGGCGCTTTTCTCCTTGACAGTCAATATATTGAACCTGTAGAGACAACTTCAGAATCTTCTGTTTCTCAGAATGGCGACGAGAAACTGTAAACTTATATTAAGTTACGTTTCTGGCATATATGGTAATGATTTCCCGCCGCACTTTTTTGAACATATTACTTGCTAGCTGTTTTGCTATCACCAGTTGGTTGAATTTTGCTCCAGTTGCCAATGCTCTTGGTGGAAAACTTCCAGCAATTAATCAACCCGCACCAAGTTTTACATTACCAACGAACACTGGTGATGGCAAACTTTCTCTCTTGGATCTACATGGTAAATGGATAGTACTTTACTTCTATCCCAAAGATTTTACCTCTGGTTGTACTCTAGAAGCCCGCCGTTTTCAGCAAGACTTGCCAAAATATATCCGAAAAAATGCTCAAATCATTGGCGTTAGTGCGGATGATGTCAATTCTCATGCTGAATTTTGTGATTCAGAAGGTCTAAAATTCCCCTTGTTATCAGATACTAACGGTACAGTTAGCAAAGCCTACGGTTCTTGGATGAACTTTGTGTCAGTGCGCCATAGTTTTATCATCGATCCAAATGGTATCCTACGCGAGACTTTTGTGAAAGTGAATCCTGCTACCCATAGTAAAGAAGTCTTCGCTCGACTTGAAGAGTTGCAGAAAACAGCATGAGGAAAGCAGTTTTCAGATAAATATACAAAAGTATTTTCTTGTGCTGTGTGGTACTGTGGTACGGGCGTCCTCGCCCGTACTGAATAAAAGAACGGGCGAGGACGCCCGTACCACAAGAAGAATGGGTGAATAAAAGAACGGGCGAGGACGCCCGTACCACAAGAAGAATGGGTGAATAAAAGAACGGGCGAAGACGCCCGTACCACAAGAAGAATGGGTGAGGACGCCCATACCACAAGAAGAATGGGTGAGGACGCCGACCCTACAACCTATAGTTTGTTAATCTGAAAATTGGAGGCAAAAAATATGTAAAAAGGTAGATGAGAACAAAAGCAAAAATCTGAGATGATGAACTAAAAAATATAATTTGTATAAAAAACGCTTTGTTTACTATGAAAATATGATGTGGTAGCAAAGCTTTAAAGGTTAAGAGATAAGTCACTTGCACCAACAAAGTTCACATCAACTCTCTTCACATTCAGTGATGGCACGAACTGCGAGTACGATCGCCGCCAGTATTGGTTTATTAGTATTAATTGGCTGGTGTTTGAATCAAAAATTGCTGACATCGGTGCTCTCTTTCGGTACGGGAAGTATGGAGGTAGATACAGCATTTTGCTTCTTGTTGTCTGGCATATCCCTATGGCTGTCATTAAACGCACAAGAGAAAAAAGAAAGAATTGGTCTTACTATCTTTAGTAAATTCTGCGCGATCGCTGTTCTGATTACTGCTTTATTTACAGTTAGTCAATACGTGTTCCACTGGAATTTCAGAATTGATGAACTATTACATAGTGACTTCCTAAAAGGTTTAGGGATAACCCATTGGAAAGGTATGGGTATAAACACAGCACTAAACTTTTTAGTAATTGGTAGGGCTTTAGAACTAGTATGTCAATCCAAAACTCATCGCAGCTATTGGTATGCTCAAGTTTTTACTCTCGTCGCCTGTTTAATATCCTTGCAGGCTATCATTGGATATGCCTATGGAGTGACTGTATTATATAATTTTCAACACCAAGATTCGGGAATGGTACTTAATACAGCACTGACATTTATAGTGCTTTGTATTGGTATTTTATACGCTCATCCCAATCAAGGATTAATGCGGTTAATAAATAGCGATACTTATAGTGGCTTGCTAGCACGACGATTACTGTGGGTTGCGATCGCAGTTCCCCTAGTGTTAGGATGGCTGACTTTAAAAGGGCTGACAGCAGGATTATACGAACCAGAATTGGCAGTATCCTTACTTGTGGTGGTCTTAATTGTCAGTTTCTGTGTTTTTATATGGGAAAGCGCCGCAGCATTAGAAAGATTGGGAAAGCAACGCGATCGCGTTAAAGAAGTTCTGAAGGTCAATGAAGAGAAACTAAGTAGCTTTGTAGATTCTAACGTGATTGGCATTCTCTTTGGTGACATTTACGGGCGCGTCCGTAAAGCCAACGACGAATTTTTACGGATGATTGGCTACACTAAAGAAGATTTAGAAGCAGACAAAATAAAATGGACAGAGATTACACCGCCCGAATATTTACCTTTAGATGCAGAACGGATTAGTGAAGCGATTTCCAAAGGTGCTTGTACGCCTTATGAAAAAGAATATATCTGTAAAGATGGTAGTCGTATACCAGTTTTACTTGGTTATAGTTTGGTTGGAGAAAATCGTGAAGAATCCGTTGCATTTATTCTCGATTTAAGTGCTCAGAAGCAAGCAGAACAAGCATTACGGCAAAGTGAAGAACGGTTCAGGTTAGCATTAGATAATATTCCCGATGTTTTTGCAATTTACAATGCCAAAAGACAAATACAGTTTGTAAATGCAGCTGCATTAGATCGAATTAAGAAGCCCAAAGAAGAACTTGTTGGAAAAACAGACGAAGAAATATTTCCACCAGAAGTCATACAACCTTATCTTCCCACTTTGATTGAAGCACAGGAAACTCGAACTTTACAAAAGACAGAGGTAACAATTACTTTACCTGATTATGGAAAATTTACAACGGAAATTAAATATTTGCCGCTCTTAGATAAAAAGGGAGAAATCGAACAAATTCTTGCATTCACAAATGATATTACAGAACGCAAACAAGTAGAGGAAACACTCCGCAACCAACAAAAATGGTTGGAAGATTTGCTCAATCTTATGCCAATGCCAATGCTGTTGATAGAACAAGGAACGGCAAAGGTAACTTTTGCAAATGTTGCTGCTGATAAAGTGGCTGGAGGAAAATTTCCCAAAGCAGAATCATTGAAAGATTACAATACATACTATTACACTACAGATGTAGCAGGAAATCCTATTCCAGTAGAAGAAGCTCCTGGGGTGAGAGTGGCTCGTGGCGATCGCATTGAAGGGTTTGAATTAGATTGGCATACACCAATAGGGATTCGCTCTCTCCTGATATTTGCCGATACTTTACCAGCCATGCACGGTTACCCAGCAACATGTGTTTTGGTGTTTCAGGACATTACTAACTTGAAACAGGTGGAAAAAGCACTTTCGCTAGGTTACAAGAGACTTCAGCTGTTATTTAGTACAGCTAGCGATTTACTATCAAGCCAACACCCAGTTGAACTCATTGAGAGTTTATTTAAAAAACTTTCAGAACAAATTCGGTTGGATACTTACTTTAATTATTTGGTTGATGAAGATAAACGGAGTTTACAGTTAGCATCTTATGCAGGGATTTCTGAAGAACAAGTCAAAGAAATTGAAAGGCTTGAATTTGGTCAAGCAGTGAGTGGTACAGTATCGGAACAACGCCATCCTATAGCTTTGGAGAACGTACAGCAGTTAACTGATGCAAAAACAGAATTTCTACGATCTATTGGAATTCAAGCATATTATAGTTATCCTTTAATAGCTCAAGGAAAACTTTTAGGAACGCTTGCCTTTGGCAGTCGCACTCAGATAAAATTTACCCAAAATGAAATGGGTATGATGCAAGCAGTTTGCGATCGAATTGCTATTGCAATGGAACGTGCAAAGCTCATCGCCTCTTTACAGCAGCAAACGGAACAGCTTAAAGAAGCAAATCGCATGAAGGATGAGTTTCTAGCAATTTTATCCCATGAATTGCGATCGCCCCTCAATGCAATTCTTGGTTGGACGCAGTTACTACGTTCTCGACGCAAACTCGATGAAACCAAAGTTGCAAAAGCATTAGAGACAATTGAGCGTAATGCTAGGGCGCAAACACAGCTTATAGAAGATTTGTTAGATATTTCGCGCATGATTAGAGGCAAATTACGCCTTAATGTCCGTCCTTGCAATCTAATTTCTATTATTGAAGCTGCATTGGAAACAGTTCGTTTAGCTGCTGAGACAAAAGAAATCGATTTAAAGTTTTGTGTTCTGGGGGATAGGGGACTGGGGATTGGCGATTGGCAAATCGTGGGTGACAGCGAACGCTTGCAGCAAATTATATGGAATTTACTATCAAATGCCATTAAATTTACTCCACAAGGGGGTCGTGTTGAAATACGCTTGAAACTCACAAGGGATGAGGAATCGTTACATCATTCCAATTCCCAATTTCCATTATCCTATGCTCAAATTCAAGTAAGTGACACTGGTATTGGTATTACCCCTGATTTTCTTCCATACGTCTTCGATCGTTTTCGCCAAGCTGATAGTTCTACAACAAGATCCTATGGTGGGCTAGGATTAGGGTTAGCAATTGTGAGTCATTTAGTAGAATTACATGGTGGTAGCGTTCGTGTAGATAGTCCGGGTGAGGGACAAGGCGCTACTTTTACAGTCAAGCTACCTATTCTTGGTAAGAAAGAGAAGGAAGACAAGGAAACGAGAAAACAGGAGGACATAGAAAAAAAGGAAACCTTCACCTCTGCACCCTCTCTGTTAGGTGTTCGCGTATTGGTTGTAGATGACGAAGCAGACACCCGTGATTTTCTAAGCACTATGCTGCAACAATGTCAAGCTGAAGTCAAAGCAGTGGGATCTGCACGAGAAGCGCTAGAAGCGATCGCACACTGGAGACCAGATGTTTTAGTCAGCGACATTGGCATGCCAAATGAAGATGGTTATGCTTTAATTCGTGAAGTGCGATCGCTCGAACGCACTGGAAAAATTCCGCTTTCAGAACAAGGTGCAAAGATACCTGCTGCTGCATTAACAGCTTATGCAAGAGCAGAAGATAGAATGCGAGCCTTACAGGAAGGTTTTCAGATACATTTACCCAAACCTGTTGAACCTGCAGAGTTAGCCACAGTCATTGCGAGCTTGGCTGGAAGAACCTAGCAAATTCTCCAAATGATTGCTACACGCGATCCCCCTAAATCCCCTTTAAAAAGGGGGACTTTAAAGAGTTTCCCCCCTTCACAAGGGGGGCTAGGGGGGAGCTCAATCTGTTGCTTTAATACAGAGAATTGGTATAAGACACGGATTCAGGGACTTCCAAATAAAAAATAACCAACTTTCTCTTGTGGTACCCAGAGCAGTGCGTTGCGGAGAGCAGCGCCGCGCGGGGGTTCCCAGAGTTGAGGCGACTGCGGAGCTTCTAGCCCGTCACTAACAAAGAACGGGCGAGGACGCCCGTCCCACAAGATGGATAATTTATTGCTTGTACATCCCTTAGTATTACTTATAGTTGCTCAATCCTACTTTGTAACTCAACAAGATCGGGATATTGATGGACATCAAGTTGATTCAGCGCCCAATCAAAAAAAGCATTCAAGGAGATATACCGAGATTCTCGTTGTTGCATAGCTTTTTGAATGTCTTTACCATGAAACCAAATCAAATATTGCTTCTGAGTCCAATATTAATTTAACAGGTACACAACGCAAACAAATTCGTGAAGCCCTTATAGACGCTTTCCCTAGTAAAAATGATTAAAAAATTATGGGCGCAGCAACCGAGGGGAAATATCACGCCCTTTGTGAAACGGAACGGTTGTTCCTCTACCGTCTTCATGACGGAACTGCTTATGTGAGCCTTTCTGACGCACCTCTACAAAGCCAAGGCTCTCCAATATCTTAACGACTTCTTGTGGTTTCAGAACAGGTATGTTGCTCATGCTTAATAGATAACAATCTGTTGCGTACCAACAAATTCTGTCTCGAACATGACCTCTTCGTCCTCCAAAAGCATCTCAATCACTTCACGCAAATTTTCTTGTAGCTCATCCAAGGTTGCTCCCTGGGAATGCGCTCCGGGAAATCCAGGGACATATCCCACATAAAGCTTGGTATCAGAATCTTCGACGATCGCAGTGAAGGTTTTCATGATATCGATATTATGAAGGAGTTCATTTACTCACAGCATAGCACTTGCGTTGGGTTGTACTTAAAACCACTTGCACTTACAGAGGTTTTTAATTAAGCGATCGTTGAAAAATTTTATTATTTTCTCACAAATCTAATAGAATTCTATATTGGTTGGCAAATTTCAACAACTTTGGCAGAATATGAAAGGTAAGTTGAAGTTAAATATAAAGTTTAACCTATGACTTGTGTGGTAATACTCACTGCTATTCCTATAGAGTACATGGCAGTTCGCTCCCATCTGACTGACCTTCAAGAAATAGTACATGACCAAGGTACAATTTACGAACAAGGAAAATTTAATGACAATGGCAAGTCATGGGATATTGGGATTGTTGAGATAGGTGCAGGAAATACGGGTGCTGTTATGGAAGTAAAGTTCTATAGCTTCTTGAATATTTGCCAATGCTTCATCAACATTCTCACCCTCACTAATACAACCAGGTAATGAAGGAACATAAACGGTGTAGCCACCTTCATCGCTTGGTTCAAGAATGACTCTTAGTTTCATATTTCTATAATAGTTAAAACAATCTATTGGTATAATAACTCTAGCAATCTTGCGATGGCTGTAGAATTTATTCTTGCTGCAAGTTTATCCCAACATGATGACGCTTCAGAATCCGCTTGTCAATATGAAAGAGCGTTAATCAACATTTTTTGTTATGACTCCAAATTAAAAACGATTTTGACTGCATTAGTTCATATGTATATGCTTGCAAGCAAGGTTTTTACTTATCTTTATGGGATTTTGTAAAGTTTGTATATTTTAATGCGTTTGTCCTAACCTCACGAGCGATCGCCAAGTGTACCGGAGGTCATATCCTACAACAAGGTAATGAAAATTTCTTACCCTACTCCCTACTCCCTATTTCCTATGTCTCATATTTTTGTCGAAGACCTCAAAAAGACTTTCTTTATTTCCGAACGCTCCTCTGGAGTGTTCGGTTCAATACGAGGGCTTGTACAGCGAAAAACTAGAGAAGTTCGTGCATTAAAAGGTGTTTCGTTTTCACTGGAACAGGGAGAACTTATAGGATATATCGGTCCAAATGGAGCGGGTAAATCGACTACTATTAAGATTTTGAGTGGTATTCTAGTCCCTTCGAGTGGAAAATGTATAGTTGGCGATCGCACTCCTTGGACGGATAGAATCCAGCACGTTGGTCGTATTGGTGTTGTATTTGGTCAGCGAACGCAACTATGGTGGGATCTACCAGTCATGGAGTCTTTCGATTTGCTTCGAGATATTTATCGCGTTCCACATTCAAAGTATCTCAAGACGCGAACGGAAATGATTGATTTGCTCGATCTTTCCAGCTTTCTCTCGACCCCAGTGAGACAGTTAAGCCTCGGTCAAAGGATGTGCTGTGATTTTGCAGCCGCAATGCTTCACAGACCTGAGATTCTTTTTCTTGATGAACCCACTATCGGACTTGATGCTGTTTCAAAGCTTGCTGTGAGAAAATTTATCAAAACGCTAAATAAAACTCATAAAGTCACCACCATCCTAACCACTCATGATATGGATGATATTGAAGCACTGTGCGATCGCGTCATTATTATTGGTGGAGGTGAGATTCTTTGTGATGGTTCTCTCGCAAGATTGCGTTCTCAAGTTTCCTCGCGTCGGTACTTAAGAATTGACTTAATAAAGGATGACTTTTCGTTTGAGGAAGAAGGGGTCAGTATTATCTCCAAGGAAGGGCGCACCGTAACTCTTGCTTTCGATCCTACAAAGCTTTCTGCTGCATCGCTAATTAGCCAGGTTACCTCAAAACACGAAGTAGAGGATCTTTTTGTGGAAAATCCACCTATCGAGGAGATAATTGCTGAACTGTATGCAAACTCTGAAGGGATCTTGAGATCCCCTGGGTAGTTCACTTACCAGATTCTACCTGAATTGGTTATAGGGTCAGGCGGTCGCCCAGGCTTGGCAAAATATAGCGGTTTTCAATTGAGTACAATACATAAAAAAAGTTATGGAACCGCAGATGAACGCAGATGGACGCGGATAAATCTGTACTTCATTCAAGTGAAAACCGCTATAAGGCTAATGGTTTGCAGTTCGGGGTTCCCTTTTTCTGGCAAAACTCTGTAAAGATTTTGGCAGTTCAGACCAGTTTTTTCCGCAAGCTGTGTCAAACCTCCCTGTGCTTCCGCCACATTTCGCAAAGCTTCTAGAAAAAACGGTAAATCCCCATCTTGTCCGTACTCCTCAAGAGCAATCTCCAGATAAGCACCAGCCATGTCTGGATCTCTTAGCTGCTCAATCACTACCTCATCATGAGTTCTCAGTCTCTTGCTCATCGTGTTCCTCCTGATAGTTTAACTGGATATGATATGAAAGCATATTGGTCATTGTTTGTTGCGAGATTTGCGCTTCTGTTGCAATATCGTACTGCTGCTTTAGCAGGAGTAGCAACTCAACTTTTTTGGGGTTTTGTGAAGGTCATGGTTCTTGAAGCGTTCTTTACTCACTCAACCTCTGCTCAACCTATGACTTTCCGCGAAGCCACAGGATACGTGTGGCTTGTCCAAGCGTTTTTGATAGCGGTTGTCCCTTGGGGAGGTGATAAAGAAGTTCAAGAACTCATACGTTCTGGTGCGGTAGGATACGATCTTCTTCGACCCACTGACCTTTATAATTTTTGGTTGACTCGCGCTTTAGCACTTCGCACAGCACCCCTGATACTTCGTGGTATTCCGCTTCTTATTATCACAATGTTTCTTTTTCCTATTGTAGGGCTTTCGGAGCGATCGCTGTCTTTGCCTCCCTCCTTTGCTGCTGGAGTTGCATTTGTTCTTGCGTTTATTGGTGGAATTCTGCTTTCCTCTGCAATCACAATGCTTCTTACTGTATCAATGATGTGGACAATTTCTGGCGAGGGAATCAATAGCGTACTTCCCAATCTGATTACTATTTTCTCTGGAATGATTATTCCTTTGCCACTTTTCCCTGAATGGCTCAAGCCTTTCTTAAACTTTCTTCCCTTCTCTGGGTTGCTAGATAAACCTTTTCGCCTTTTTACTGGAAATCTTTTACCAAACCAATTATTTAATGTCTTGCTGCATCAAATTTTCTGGATATTTGTCATTATTATCCTGGGGCGTTTCCTAGTGAAGTATGGTGTAAAAAAACTCGTCATTCAAGGAGGATAAGCTTGGGTTTTACCCCACCCTAACCCTCCCCTTGAAAAGGGGAGGGAAATAGATTTTCAATTTCCCCCCTTTCCAAGGGGAGGGAACTAGATTTTCAATTTCCCTCCTTTCCAAGGAACCAGAAATCCAATTTCCCCTCTTTCCAAGGAACCAGAAATCCAATTTCCCCCCTTTCCAAGGAATCAGAAATCCAATTTCCCCCCTTTCCAAGGAACCAGAAATCCAATTTCCCCCCTTTCCAAGGGGGGATTAAGGGGGGTAAATTTGACATTTTAAAATCAAAGGAACAAAGCGAGCATGAATAATTTTTTACTTTATTTCCGCTATATTTCTGTATCTTTCAAGGCACAAATGCAGTATAAATTGTCCTTCTGGCTGCAAATATTAGGGCAATTTTTAGGAACTCTTATTGAATTTTTCGGAATCTGGGCGCTATTTACTCGTTTTAATAGTATCGGTACGTGGACTCTTTCCGAAGTTGCTTTATTTTATGGCACGATCAATATTTCTTTTGCTTGTGCTGATGCTCTCGGACGGGGATTTGATTCATTCTCAAAAATAATTAAAAACGGAGACTTTGACCGTTTACTGCTTCGTCCACGTACAACAGTACTTCAACTTTTAGGCATAGAATTTACATTGAAACGAATAGGACGATTTTCTCAAGGAATTGTCGTTATGGGATGGTCGCTTTCAACTCTCCACATTCCTTTTACCATTAAAACATTGTGGCTTTTAAGCACTTCATTGATTGGCGGTGTTGCACTTTTTGTTGGCATCGTCATTATACAAGCAACGCTGACATTTTGGACCATCGAGTCTCTCGAAATCATGAATATCCTCACTTATGGAGGAGTTGAAACGGCTCAGTATCCTATGTCAATTTATGGCAAGTGGTTTCAGCGCTTCTTTACTTTCTTAGTACCTCTTGCTTGTGTCAGCTATTTTCCTTTACTAGCAGTGCTTGAAAAAGAAAGCATTTTTCGAGTACCCCTGTGGTTTTGTTACGTTTCGCCAATAGCAGGAATTCTTTTTCTTATTGTTGCTTTGAAACTTTGGAAATTAGGGGAACGATACTATTGTTCCACTGGTAGTTAGTACACAAGTTTTATTCTCTTAACTTTCTGGCTCGTTTGTTGAGTGCTGTGAGGTCATTCCGTGGAGTTTAATAAAGCTATCAAAGGCATACCACGCCAACACATACCAAGGGATAATCTCGAATTGTAATCCCTGTGTTAGTAATTTCCGAATAGAAAGAATACCCAACCCTAATGGAAAAAGGAAGCGCAGATCGACAGAGTTATTAGTTGCTTTTTTCACTCGCTTATTCAAGTCCACTACAGCATCAGATACCCCGGCTGCAGCTTCAGATTTTCCTAGTGTTATTTCAGCAAAGATAATGCCTAAATCTCGTAAAGTTGCAAGGACATTTTCAAGACTGCCATCTTGAGTGTCGTGCTGTATGACGATACTGCCATTTTGAATGTTAGTTCTGACATGGCTAATATTTGGTTGAGCCTCTAGGGCTTTTGCAATGCGTTCCATATCTCCCAATTGGCGCTGCTGGGATGCAACTCTCAAACGTAGTCGTCCTGGTGTGGAACTGACAACTTTTGTAGATATGGGTTTAGTAAATGTAGACCTTGTTCTACATTCTTCTTGTATTGTTTTTGGCATTTCGGTCAGATAAGTAGAGTAACCGTTGTTAATCAATTTCTTATTTCTCGTAAATTAAGGGCTGTGAATGCAGTTTTAGCGTTGTTTTTACCCCTCCCTAACCCTCCCCGATGCATTGGGGAGGGAACCAGAAATTCAATTTCCCCCGTTTGCAAGAATTAGATCCGCTCTGGAAAAAATGCAAAGCGGGCTAGAGGGGACCAGAAATTCAATTTCCCCCCTTTGCAAGGGGGGATTAAGGGGGGTATCCAACTTGTGAAGTGAAGATACCTACAAACCGTTGTCAGAGTTGTCAACTGAGGTTCCTGCAACATCAACAGCTGGTAGTTGTCTGCCTTCAGCTAGTTCTGCTCTTGCTTCAGCTACCATGTCTTCCCAACTTTCGCCGAGTTCAGCAACAGCGCCTCTGCTTTTTTCAAAAAGAACGAGTCCGCTCTTGATGATAGACTTGGCTATTGGCTTACCAATTCCAGCAACGACGGGAATAACGACAGGTGCAAGAAGAACTGCACCAATACCAGCGATGATACCGGGTGCGCCTGCGTCTTCAACAAAATCAGTAATTTTTGGTGCCATGATTCTTTCCTCCAGAAATTAGTAAAACACACTAGGGTACTCTTGTTACCACAACTATCTCATCTAGCTGAGGGGAGAGTTTTGCGATACGGCTTTAGCCGTTAAGCTTCGCTTATCGCGACTTCTAAGAATTGGGCGCAAACCGTTGACGCCTGCAACAACTGTGGAACCGTTGTTTACCATCGTCGCTGCTAAGGGATTTAGACCAAACAACACTGCTACGACTAATGCAGCTAAATTGGGAACAGCAATCATCGCTGTATTTTGCTGAATTAATTGTTTGGCTTTACGAGCAATCTCAATTCCCTCTAACAAACCATGCAAATCATTTTGCATGAGCACGACATCTGCTGTTTCACGGGCAATGTCAGAGCCATTGGCAAAAGAAACAGAAACATCAGCGTATGCTAAAGCAGGCGAATCATTGATACCGTCACCAACAAATGCAACTGTTTTCCCTTGTTCGTGTAGTTCGCGGACAACCGTTGCTTTCTGCTCGGGAAAAGCTTCTGCATGGGTATGGGTAGGGGAAATACCAAGTTCAGCAGCAACGGCGCTAGCAGTCTGCCTGTTATCTCCAGTTAGCATATGGACTTCCACACCTTCGACTGTTAACAGTTTTGCGATAACTTCCCGACTTTCTGAACGCAGTATGTCACTATATTTTATTATACCTTGCAGTTGACCATTGCTTGCTACATAAATCGTTGAAGTCGCTTTCTTTTCGGTGCCATCAAGCCGTTCCATGGAAATGCCAACTTGTTCTAAAAGCCGTTCGCTGCCAACATAAACAGTTTCTCCGTCAATCTCTGCTTGTACCCCTAAACCGAGTTGATAATCCCATTTCCCACGGGTTGGAATTTCAATTTTTTGTTCCTCTGCATACCGCACGATCGCTTCTGCAACTGGATGTGTTAAACGTTGTTCGGCTGCAGCTGCTAATTGCAGCACTCGTGTTGGTGAAGTGTTTGGATTCAAACTTTCTACACTCACGACAGCCGCTTCACCTCTTGTCAGAGTACCCGTCTTATCAAAAACAACAGTGTCGATCTCTGCAAGTTTTTCCAATGCGCGTCCGCTACGAATCAAAACGCCTCTTCGTGCTGCATAAGTTAATGCTGCTAACACGGTGGTTGGGACTGAAACCCTAATACCAGTTGCAAAGTCAAGGGTTAATACGCTGGCTGCTCTGGCTGGGTTGCGAGTTGTAGCAAACACAATCCCACCCAGTAATAAAGTTGGTAAAACAGCTTTCTGGGCAATTTTTGCAGCGTAGTTTTCCATTCGGGTATCGTGAACGGGTGCTTGTTGCATTAATTGAATGCTCTGTCCAGCACAAGTGTCGTTACCTACCCGTTCTGTTGATATATAAATCCGTCCCTCTCTCACGAGGGTTGAAGCATAAACGGTTTGTCCTTTCTTTTTCAAGACTGGCATAGATTCTCCAGTCAGCTTTTGCTCGTCTAGTAATGCTTTTCCTCGCACGATCGCACCGTCAACTGGTACTTGTTCTCCGGGATAAACGATGACTGTATCCCCTTTTTGCACGTCTTGGATAGGGATTTGTACCTTCTCTCCATCGCGTTCTATCCAGGCGAACTGTCCGAGGGAACTTAACAAATCTAGTGTTTGTTGGGCAGAAGAACGAGCCGTGCGATCGCGTATATTCTCGCCAACTTCAATTAACCCTAGCATGAGTGCGGGGGTGAGAAATTGACCTTGAAGCGTTGTAATGGCGATCGCCATAAAATCAAGAAAGTCAATATTGAATTTCTTTTCTACCGTAATTCCTTCCCAAGCTCGTTGAACTACAGGCAATGTTGTAATAGCTATAGTCGTCGCTATCATCAGGGGTGGAATCGGTAGCCCAAAAGGTCCAGCCAGCACGGCTAAAATTGCTGTCACAGCTGAAAGTTGCACACCAGGCCATGGTTTTTCCGTTTCGCTGTCATCCGCTTTTTTTAAAGTCGAAGGCTTGAGAACAATAACGTCACTGGCTGCTTGAATCAAATAACTCAGATGCGATCGGACTTTGGCTTCCGTTGCTTTACCGATCTTATAAGTGACTGTCAGTGAAGACGCTGCAGGCTTAATACGTACACTTGAAAATTGGGCATCCGCTTCTAACAAGACTTGAAGGCGCTGTGCATAATCCTTATCGTAACGCAGGCGAGGTACTCGCAACCTCAACCGTCCTGGAACTGTATGGACAAGGTTGTGTTGGACTTTGGATTGAGTTGATACGTGTCCATTTTTATCTTTTAAAGCAGCTTTCCCATTCCTTTCAGGAAGCACTACTTCGGCAAGATGAAATCTGGAGGTTGGTATTTGCACGCTAAGTTCTGCCATTTCTTTGCTCGCATAAAAAATAAAGACTGTTTAACTTTGTGATTTTCTAGAGCCGACTCAACGGGATAACCATAGGTTGAAGAAATCTTCAACCTTTCTATTGCCTTAATTATGGGATTTTTGCAAAATTTTCGCTTCGTTCCTAGGCTCTATGAATTGGTTGCTTGCTAGCCACCGATCTAACTAACTCAACATTTTGATATGGCTTGTTTCAAAACTCTTATGACACCATATCTAATGGAAAGTTAGCCATGAAGGATAAGGCTGTAGAGAGAGCCGGCGTTTTGTAATCAGACCATAAACCAGCGTCTTCCAACACTCTTTCCTCGTTCGTCCTTATGGATAGTATCGATTGGATAGACTGATTTTCTTCTGGTTCTGGAAGTTGTTGCTCAATTGGAGTCTTTACAGACGGTGTTTGCGGGATTGTCTCATCAGCCAACTGCATCAAATTTGCCCAGTGGGAAACTGGTATTTGACTGGTATAGGTAATAGCAACTGAAGCTGCGTCGGAATTTACCCTTACAGTTGTCACGTGAGAGTCTGTCTTGAGCAATCTCTCAAGTCTTTTAGCATATGCGCGATCGCGTGCAACGCGGGGGACATTAAATCTAATCCGTCCTGGAATGGCGTGAACGACGTTGTATGTAATTTTTGCAGACAGAGCTGCTGTGCCGATAGATGTTTGCTCCACTTTTGATAACAGCGATTGGTCAGGTTTATTGAGTTTTACAGCCGAATCTTTGTCTCCATCATTTGATGAGTTTTTTTCTGCTGCTGAAAATTGCGATTCTAGATAACTTATAACACGACGGGTTGCATTAGCTGTAATGAAGTATACAGGAAATGCAGCAATCCCCACGATCCCCAGCCTTCTGGTTACCGCTAATCCGGCAAATAAGGGAATAAACGAAATTCCCTGTTCTTTCCAAAAATCTGGAGATTTCCAAGCCGCAAAAGGGTCTGTCTTACTTTCAGAATGAGACAGCGATCGCTGCTTTACACCAAATGACTGGAGTAACTCCAACATTTGGGACAAAGAAAGTCTCTGCTCATCAAAGTTAATGACCAAACTGCCCGTTTGCTCATTGACATATACTTCCTCGATCCCATCTCGCCGATGTAAACTTTGGCAGATAGTGTCAAGCTTTGAGTTATCACCCCCGTCAATAGCACGGACTCGGATGCGCCCTGATGTTGCGTAGATAATGTACAACTCGCCTAAAGACGGTTGCCCTGTTGACTGTGCCCCAGATTGTTTTGTCTCTTTATTCACTTCATCGCCCTTCAGATGAGAAGAGACTAAGCCGTCAGATTTTTGCAAACCGAGACTTAATCTCTTGCGACTACTGATAGTTTTGGTCATTCACCCGATAGCTTAATCCAGCCAAAAGGTTAACATTAGGTTAAATGTAACCCAAAAATTTGAGTAAGTGGTCATTCTTTAGAATTATTTATCTTTAAGTATTGTTAAGCACTTCCTCTCTTATACCCCCAACTTGCACGAGTGCAAATTTTTACTCATTATCCTTTGTATGAATAATTTTCCAAATATACAACTTTATTTGGGGAAGCGCCACTGTTAAAATACTTTTTTTAAGATTAGGCGTACAAAACGGAGCAATCAAGAATAAGTAGGGTGGGCAATGCCCACCGTTTAATATTGGTGGGCATTGCCCACCCTACTGTGAGTTTTTAAGATTAGGATAGTAAAACAGAGTCATCAAGAATTCTTATAGAAAGTTCAAAGCACAGCCTCAAACTGCTGCCAGCAAAGATATAACGCACGAGGAACGTGAAAGCAGCCTTTCCATTTTCCACCTTTGAGGTTTAACAAAACTTCTCCACGGCGATTGAGGTAACCAAACCACTCACCATATTCTGGATCGGCAAAATGCGACCAAGTGTAATCGTGCATCTTTTGGTACCACTCCCAACACGCCTCACGCCCCGTCAAACAATAACCCATCGCCAGTGCAACCAAAGATTCCAAATGTACCCACCACAGTTTTTGATCCCATTCCAACTGCTGTGGGGGATGACCATCTGCATCCATAAAATAATACAATCCACCGTATTCAGAGTCCCAAGCAAAGTTGAGGATGTTAAGCACGACATCAACAGCTTGGTTAATTGTTGTCACATCATTACGACGATGAGCAATATCCATGATAAACCACATTGCTTCTATCCCATGACCTGGGTTGATGAGACGACCATCAAAAGAATCAATGTGGGAACTATCGGGAGCAACATTTTCATACATCAGCCCTCGTTCTCGGTCTAAAAAATCGGTCATCACTTCCCGAACAGTTAAGTTGAGAACGTTCTCTAGAGTTTCACTCGGCAGTAACCATTCCATTTCTAAGGTGAGATTGGCTAATATCATGGGGACTGCCAGAGATTTGAGCGATCGCGTACCTGGGTATGTCTTGTTATACTTCCCTTTGGGGTTATGCATGCGACGTAAAACATTATCATAAGCCTGCATAGCCACATCCTTTGCCCAATTTTCACCAGTTGCGAGGGCGTATTGGCTAAAAGCCATGGCAGCAAAGCAATCAGAAAAGATATTGTATGGTTGAACCAAAGGATTTCCTTCGCGAGTCAGCGCAAAATACCAGTTCCCTTCCAAATCGCGACCGTGTTGAGCAAGAAAACGAGCACCATTGCTAGCAATATTCAGCCAGGATTCTCGTTTTTCTATCTGGTTATAAAATTTGGAAAAAGTCCAGACTTGGCGGTTTTGCAGCCAGATAAACTTATCCGTATCGTAAACGTTACCAGAGCGATCGATGCAAGTAAAATAACCGCCATACTCTCGGTCAATCGAATACTTTTCCCAAAATGGGAGTACATCGTTGAAGAGTGCATTTTTATAAAGTTCGGCTAGCTCTCTAAATTTGTACTCCATGAATATCTTTTCCCACGCACTACGCATAATAGGGTCAATTTTTTCCTTCTCGCGAATGAACGACAAGGAAACCAAAAACGTACTTTTTTCGTATTATAAAACTTCGCTCATGCGGATAATCGAATATAGTCATTTCTAGTTATTTTTTCGGTGCGTCGAGCTGTGCTATCCAAGCTCGAACAATATCTGAGGCTGATACACCTCTTTTTGCTGCTTCAAGTCGCAGCTGTTTTAATTCATATTCCGTTACTCTAATTACTAACCTTTTATCTCTCATGTGTATTACCATATGGGTATACACATGAGATAACAAGGAGGTGAAAGTTATGCAACTAGTGGAGCAACGAATTATCAAGATTGGGCATCCAGCATGGAAGCAAATAGACGCTATGTCATTCGCTGCCAAAAATTTGTGGAACGCTGCACAATACGCAATCCGGCAATCATTTATTTACAGACATGGAGTGCCATCCTATAACCAAATGGATAAGCTCATGCAGCCAAAAGAACAATATAAATCGTTGCCAGCCAAAGTTGCACAACAAGTACTTAAATTATTGGATAAATCGTGGAAATCCTATTTTGAGGCGTTAGCAGTATTTCGTCTGGAGCCATCGAAATTTACGGGAAAACCTCAAATCCCTGGTTATAAGAAAAAAGATGGTAGAGCTTTATTGGTATTTACAGAGCAATCTACCTCAAAAAAGGTTTTTAAAAAAACGGGACAAATTAAGCTGACAGACATCGATTACAATTTTGATCCGAAAATTCAAGAAATCAAACAATCGAAATACTGTCAATCGCGCATAGTCCCGAAACTAGATCATTATGTGCTGGAAATAGTATATTATGTGCCTGATGTTGAATTAAAGCAGTCAGAGAGAATAGCTGCGATTGATATGGGTATAGACAACTTAATGGCTGTAGCAACGAATGTGCCTGGGTTTCAACCAGTTCTCATTAATGGCAGACCATTAAAGAGTATAAACCAATTTTTCAACAAAAAACGTGCTCAACTTCGTTCCCGAAGTGGATTAAAAACATCAAAACGATTGAAAGCGTTTACCACAGAGCGCAATCTGAAAGTAAAGAATTACCTGCACCTTTGCAAGTGCTTGTGTTATCGATTTGTTGGTGGCTCACAAGATCACAAAATTAGTGATAGGTCAAAATCCTGATTGGAAGCGCAATTGCAATATTGGAAGGGCTAATAACCAAGCTTTTCTCCAAATTCCTCACGCTCAATTAATTGATATGCTCACCTACAAAGGAGCAAGAGTAGGGATTGAAGTAATTGTTCGTGAGGAATCGTACACCAGCCGCGCATCGTTGTACTTGGTTTGATTCTAGCTTTTATCCCATCAGCGATGGCACAAGCACCATGGAGTAGACAACGTTTTAACGATCTAATTAATGCTTTTCAAACAGAATTAAAGAACTATAGCAAACAAGTCATACTCATTCATGGAGATAGCCATTACTTCCGAATTGACAAACCTCTAAATAACTCGGAAGGTACAGTTATCACCAACTTTACGAGGATAGAGACATTTGGTTCCCCTAACGTTCATTGGTTGCGGTTAACAGTTAACCCACGCAATCCAAACTTGTTTGAAGTTAACCAAGAAATACTTCCATAGACCCTTCCCTAGCTCTCGTTCCCCTCGTTCCCAGGCTGAGCCTGGGAATGCATTACTAGAGGCTCCGCCTCGCTTTGTAGATTTCGCTCTTTATTTCTCAGTAATTTCAGTAAATCTTCGATTGAAACTTGTATTCTTTAGTAGCTACAGTAGTTACTAGAGATGAGTTAAAAAAAATTGTTAGTTAAATTATTTAAGCAAATTCTTTGGCTCGGCACATTGTGCTTGTTCCTGATTCTATACACCCCGTTCAGTTACGCATTACAAATCCAAGACATTCCCAATCCCCGACAGCAGTATGGAGGTTGGGTAACGGATATGGCAAATATCCTCAGCCCTGAAACCGAAGCACAACTGAACAAAATGATTGCCAACTTAGAGGCGAAAAATGGAACTGAAATAGCAGTAGTGACTGTTTTGGAAACTCAACCTGCTATCTCACCGAAAGCTTTTGCAACTGAGTTATTCAATACTTGGGGAATTGGCAAAAAATCCAAGAATAATGGTGTACTATTTTTAGTATCTACAGGCGATCGCCGTGTGGAAATTGAAAGAGGTTCTGGCTTGCGAACAAGCTTGAGCGATCGCAAAATTCGACAGATTATTGACAGTGATATTATTCCCCGTTTTCGACAAGGGTATTTAGAAGCTGGAATTTTAAAGGGAACGGAAAATGCGATCGCAATTCTAGAATCTCCTACGACTTTATCCGATTCACATCAAAACAACATAACCGATTTTCCAGGATACATTTGGATTATTGGGAATTTGAGTTGGCTTGGATTTATAGGATTTAGTGCTAGATTGTTGCTATTTTACTGTAAGCCTCAGATTTTAGGAGTTAAACAACCAGATGCGCGAGAACGTTTTAGTGCGCTTGAACTAGAACTATCTCAACCGCCATCAAAACTATCTAAAGAACAATCTTTTTATCAACGGTTAGTAGCAATTAGTTTTATTGGTTTAATCTTTACTCTCTTTTATGGCTTGGGATGGGAGATAGTAAAAGAGCATCAAGCCGAGAAGCTAAATTCGCCAATATTAATTGGAGAAGTTATATGGCTTTTGATGTTATACTTTTTACCATACATTACAGCCAGGATAACTAGTCTAATTATCGCGACTGTAACTGCTATTGTATTATTCCCCTTTCCATCAACTTGTGTAGCGATCGCATTGTCATCAATATTGAGTGCGATTTGTCTAAACATCCCTAATGGTAAAAAAGAAAGAATGAGCGAATCTCTTGGTTTTATACTAGGGATGACAGTGTTAGGGAGCGCAATATTTGTCTTTGTAGGAACAATTTATACTAGTAGGGAAAAGACTCTCACAGTATTAACTGTAACATCTTTACTGTTTGCCCTGCAAAATGCGCCTGCTGCCTGGGAAATAATACCAATTCTTCAAAAATTATGTAAAAAATTTAGTTCTCGCCCTACCTATCAGTGCAGTCACTGTCACCAAATCATGCAATCGATTCCACAGAACAACTTGTCAGCTTATCTCAGTCCTGCGGAACAAATGGCAACAAAATTGGGTAGTGTCAGTTTTGAAGGTTGGTTGTGCGCGAAATGTCAGCAGGATTTATCACCACCTGGAATTTACTTGAGGTCTTATCTTCAAGACCTATATTCCTCTGTTGCCTTTAGAAATTCTTTTAGTAACTGTCCCACTTGTCAAGAGTTAACAGTTGTTCGGGGTTCTTCAAAGGTATTACAAGAGCCGACTTGGAAGCAAGCAGGTATACGTGGAGTCAGACAAGAGTGCCATTGTTGCGGATATACTAATGATATTCAGGAAACTATTCCTTCACTAGAACTTCCTAAGAATGCACTCCTTATTTTACCTCAAGGGCGATCGCACGGTGTAGCAGAAGAAAAGCATTATCCCGTTCACTGTGCTAACTGTCGCAATCCGATGACAGCAATTAGGGGTGAAAAACTAAGACCTTTTCTAATATTAAACGATCTAGTGCGTTCGCGAAGCGGCGGCAAAGCAGCATCGCAAGACAAAATAGAACGAATTGGCTGGTACTGTGCTACCTGTTATCCCGAACTAAATGAAAAAACAATACATATCCGTACATACACGAGCAGAGTAGTTTCTAAAAGACGATCGTCTCATTCAAAAGTAGAACCTGATAATTCTACTACTTATTCCGAAACAAGTTGGAGTGCCGAATCTAGTAGCAGTTGGAGTAGCGATTCTGGTGGAAATTATGGTAGTGAGTCTAGTAGCAGTTGGAGTAGTGACTCTGGTGGAAGTTACAGTAGCGGTAGCGATTTTGGGGGTGGAATGAGTGATGGTGGAGGCGCAGGTGGTAGTTGGTAAAGGACTTAACCTTAATGAAACACTAGCCGCTCTGTATTCTTATATCTTTGCTGCTCGGCAAGGCGATTGATATTTTGCTGTGTAGATTTTGTTATGTTAGCATTTTCACCGCTTTCCAAACATTCGGGTGTGGTTGAATTTCCTTTACCTGAAGTTTTTTCATTTTCCAACTTAGAGCGATCGCTACTCAAGCTGCTGCGATTCTTATCTTCTATATAATATGCTTCTTGTGGCGGTACAGATATAACTTCCACCTCTGACTCTGATTCAGCATTGGCTCGATTATAAGCTCCAAAAGAAAGTAATATTGCGAGTGTTAACAAGCTTAACTTGAGGAAGTTAAAAGTGTTTAATTTCAATTGGATTTGCAAAAATTTATTCATAATGTTTTTTGTGAATTGTTAAAAGTAAATTAATCTAAATTGAATTGATATTAATCTGACTCAGTACATACATAAGGTGTAATTTACTGAGACTTTAGTTACAACCTAGTAATCTGTCTAGTACTAGAGTGCAACATAGAAATACGATTGGTAGTGCTACTAGCACAACTATTTAGCGATCCTCGTCACTGAATAGTTGTGACCGCGATCGCAATCCTTGTCACTGAATAGTTGTGACCGCGATCGCGGTCTTCGTAGTAAAACTCTAGAGGTATGTAGATCGAGTCTAAACTTGCGAAAATAGACCTGTTAAAGCAAAACAAAAAGAGGTACGTAATGGCGCGAGAGGTTACAGATGCGGATGGAATCACTTGGAGTTGCCTTCAAGCATATGCAGGTCTTTCCGATAGCGAAGAGAACCAAGCTGCTGCTCGAGTAAACGAAGCACGTAACACATTGTGGATTGTTTGCACTCCAAGTGGAGGTGCTAAATCAGTACGGCTCGAACTCCCAAGCGAATGGGAAACCTCTTATTCAGATGAAGCTTTGCTTGGTGAAATTACGGTACATCAACACAAGTAGTACTGAAATGTTTACAACTCAGGCATAATTGCTTCCTGAAAATTGGCTCCACTCAAGTTAGCACCTCTGAGATTAGCGCTTTTGAGATTAGCTCTAGTCAGATTTGCTCCTTTGAGGTTAGCCCATCTCAAATCAGCTCGGTCTAAGTCAGCCTCGCTCAAATTAGCTCTGACTAAATATGCACCACTTAAGTGAGCGTTGCTGAGGTTACTTTTGTAAAAGTCAGTTTTATAAAGGTAAGCCCCCATGACTTCCGCTTCGTACAAGCTGGCATTGCTGAGGTCTGCACCAGTTAAGTTGGCGGCGACTAAGTTGGCAAAACTGAGGTTGGTTCGGATGAGTTTTGCACTACCCAAATCCGCACCTCTCAAGTTAGCACCTCTCAAGTCAGTACCAATGAGGTTAGCATCTGCGATCGCTGCATCTTTGAGATTTGCCTCACTTAGATCGGAGCCAATCAGATTGGCATCACTGAGATCTGCTTGTATTAATTGAGCACATCTCAAATTAGCAATACTGAATTTAGACTCTCTTAACGTAGCTTCCCTGAGATTTGCTCGATAAAAAATAGCACCACTCAGGTCAGAACCACTCAAGTTTACTTGTACGAGAGAAGCATGACTAAAATTGACTCTACTTAAGTCCATTCCTTGGAGGTCAGCACCACTCAGATCTGGTTCTACTTGAGGGTATTTCTCTCGCCATTCCATCCATATCTGTGCACCTGCTTTCAGGAAATTCAGATGCCTGTCATTTGCCATTTTTCTACTCCTGACGCCCACCTTTAGGATTTGTCCGACCTGATACATTTTCTATTGCCGTCAACGCCCCCGCCGCACCAGCCAGAATATCCCGTTCTTGTCCGCCCAAGTACAACCGTCCAAAGCTTCCCACTGCTTGAACCTCTAGGATGTTAATCGACGCGGCTTTCTCTGCTTCATTTGCAGCTAAAGCCGCATAAGCAGCAGGCTCAACTTCTAATACATACAACGTGTGTCCTGCAAGTAAAAGCTGTCCTTTTCGGGTGCGATTAATCAGTTGTGTTTGATAAGCATCAATATTGCGAATAATTTGGCTAGAAACAACACGTGGTTTGAGACATTCATCTTTTCGGACTCCTAACGCTGCCAAAATCGCCTGACCTGCAGCTCGCGTTTCGCCTTGAGAGCCAGAATGAATTTCTAGCAGACCGTACAATCGCTCGACCACCTGTACTCCAGGACGGACAGAAGCAGCTTTGAGTGCTACATCCGTAATCCGATTAATTTCAATCCCCGGAGATATTTCAATCCACAGGGATGTATCTCCCGGTAATGGCAAGAAACCTTGAGCGACTGCTCCCATATACGCCGCATGTTGAGGCTGCAGGCTGTCGAGAAATACGAAACTCCGTAGTTCTATTCCCAAGGTTGTTCTCTCCAGTCATAAAGGTTAAAGTTAGATGTTGCAAAATATGAAGTTAACTTTAAACTACCACAAGAGGGGATCTATGGCTCATACCGCACAGTAGCTTCTTGTGACAAGAAAAAGTTGGCACAATTGGCATCACCTGTCAACCTCTGACATATATCTCGCACTTCAGAACTACCAATGATGATACGAATACGTAAACCGTAATCAGTTGGGTAAGCTTCATAGACAAACGGTTTCCTAGTTGCGGCAGTTATTGCAGCAGCCAAAGCCGGAGATACACAAATAATGGCATCTTTATTTGGAGGTACATAATAATCTATAAAAAAATCACTATCTCGCTTGTCTCTAGTCCAACCACTGAGTACTTTCTCTGTAGTCCAAGTTAAACATTTCAAATCAAATCCTTTCTCATATTCATGACCTCTTTGAATGACAACTTGAGGTACAAAATTTGGCTCGTACAATTTTTGTGCTCTTTGAGCTTCAAAAGCTTTAATTAAACTATTACTATCTATAATTCTGGCTCTAATAATACTGGTAATAAAAATAATATATAATGATAATAAACTTATTCCTAGAGCTATTATTATGGCTAATAAATATCCTGGTCTCTTACGTTGTGGATTTCGTTTTCTCATAAATAGATTTTTATAAAAAATTACATATTCGTTAATACTAAATGACCCATACTTTAAATAGTATTAAGTTTTTGTAAATTTTTAAAATATTTGCGCGATCGCGCACTTTTAGATAACATATTTACAACCCACAATATAGCTGCTATCATGCATTTTGCTGCCTATATTGCCGTTAGTGAATCTATCATTGACCCAGCCAAATATTACCAGAATAATGTTACGGGTACATACATTAAAGAAATTATTACCTACGCATGGTAGTGGCATCAAAAACGCCACGCGAGCGCAACTTAGTAATGTACTATTTCCAGGATATAAACTATTCATCTTGTGGTGCGGGCTTCTAGCCCGCAACTAATACAGGACGGGCGAGGACGCCCGTACCACAAGAGATTTTGAAAGATTTTTTATTTGTAAGTCTCTAAGCAGGAACCAAAATTCGTCCCTTGTTACCTGTTTGGTTGTATTGTTCGAGAACCTGATTTGCAATATCTTTTGCCTTCTCCGTAACAACTAAAGCAACACAAGCTCCTCCAAAACCAGCACCTGTCAGCCTTGCACCAAAGACTGCTTCCGTTTTCTGCAATATCTCCACTAAAGCATCCAACGCGGGTACAGATACTTCATAATCGTCTCGCAAACTAGCATGAGATGCGTTCATCAATTCACCAAAGCGATGGGATGAAACTCCTTGCAAAGCTTCCAAAACCCGATTATTTTCTGTAATTACATGACGGGCGCGGCGTTGCAACACTTCAGGTAAATCTTTGGTTAGATCGGGGTCAGTAATATCTCTCAGAGCCTTCACTCCTAACAACCTCGCTGCTTCCTCGCACTCAGCACGTCTCTGGTTATACCCGCTACTTGCTAGAGTTCGAGGAACTCCGCTATCAATCGCGACTATCTCTGCTCCACTTGGAAAAGAAATGACGCGGCGTTCTAGAGTACGGGTATCTAAGAACAGCATATGCTCGGTGTCAGCGAGACTCGAAGCCATTTGATCCATAATCCCGCATTGAACGCCAGCATACTTAATTTCGGCTTGTTGTGCGATTTGGGCAATTTCAACATCATTGATAGGGAGGTTAAGGAGTTGGCGTATTGCTCTTAGAGTGCTGACTTCTAAAGCGGCGCTGCTAGATAAACCCGAACCGATAGGAACTGTCGATTTGAGGTACACATTGAGCTTCGGAATCTCGTATCCCTCTTTTGCCAAAAGTTGAATACAGCCATAGATATAACTTGCAAATCCAGATGGTGTACGATCGATTTCTAAAATGTTAACTTGTTCGTCTAAATCTTCTGAATAAAAGTGGTGTTCTTCGTCAGTACTAAAACTTAGTTGTACCTTTGTACATTGAGGAATTGCAGTTGGGAGAACAAAGCCATCATTATAATCAGTATGTTCGCCAAGTAAGTTAACTCTTCCCGGTGCAGTGGCTTCTGTTTTAGGTGTTTGACCAAATATTTTTTGAAAGTTCATAATGCTGTTGCGATCGCTTGACTTGAAGACGCAAAAGTGCTAGTAAAAGCATAAAACTTTTACGTAATTTTCGTTCATTGTGTAAATTTTTTTATCCTATCTCCAACGGTACGGGACGCAATCTTCCCTCTATCTCAACATTGGGAAAATTTGCATCAAAAGTCAGATTTTCTAACTTGCCATCCTGGAGGAGCGCAAAAGTATCTTCAACTTTTGCTCCTCGTAAACTTGGATTCCACGCAACAGCTATACCTTCTGCTAAAGTGTCAGTAGTAGTCGGATTTGCTACAATTTCTCTCGCTAAATATCCCGTAGTTCCACCTTGATGATGTTCCTGGATTGCGCGATCGTATCCGTGCTGTTGATAGGCTTTAGCTAAAGTGTCATAAATAGAATTTAATGGAGTTCCAGGTAGACACAGATTCAAGGCTTGGGCTTCTATTTCGCAGACTTGATAATGTAGTTTAGTTTGTTCATCCGTAAGCGTACCAAAACAGACAAATCGCGTTAGATTCGCATACAATCCATATCCCCTGGCACAGAATACCAGCATTGCTTGCCGTCCAATTTGTTCCCCAGTTGGTGTAGCATGGCGGTATAGGGGTAAACGCCTTTCACCAGCTACCAATGTGAGTGCTGGATGCAGCCCCCTTGCCCACAGTGCCTCTGCACCTGCACCTGCTAACTGATATTCTGTCCAAGTCGGCTTGGCAGCTTTTAATACCTCTGTTATTGCCTCACTGGCTTTACGCCCCACTTGACGATATCGCTCTAGTTCGCTTGACATCATGATTCTTTTCCGACGTTGTAAAGAGGCGGGTAATTCCTTCTCTAGATCGATGGTAGAGCGATCGCTCAAAACTTTCCCACCTCCAGTAACATCTCGGACAAAAGTTTCACGGACAGCAGCATCAGCCCAAGGATTGGCGTAAACTTGAAAATTTGCTGGTAGTTCTTCATCTTGTAAGCGCTGTGCTTCAATTTCATCTGTCAAAATCCAAGCATCTTGTGTTGTTATCAGCACTTCCGCAACTCCAGTTTCAGCAGCAAGTAGCACCGTGTTAGAAGCACCAGCCGTCGCCCAAGCAAACCAGTCTGTTCCGCGTAGGCGTAAACCCTGTGACTCGGTTTCTGTTAGAGTTTGACGTATGAATTCCACTTTGGTGGAGACTTCTTGATTTAAATCATTCATAGAGCACCTGTGTTGAAATGTCTTAACGCGATCGCCCGGTATATGTTGGGATTCTCCTATACGTAATTATGAGGTTTACCTTATATAAAATTTCTAGATTTCGCTCGTAGTTGTGCTAAGCACACTAAAGCAGAACTACCAACGATTGACAATTATTTACACTAATTTTTTGATGACGTTTCAACCAAAGTTGGAATATAATTTACTCTACCTTACTTCAACTCTAACTCAAACGTACAAGATAAGCTTTAACAACACTATTTAGGTGTTTATCATGAAAGTACACTAGTCCCATTAAAACTATGTACGCCGTAATTTCAAGCGAAAAAATTCAGCTACCCTCCGGAACATTAGTGAGAATGCCCGGTTCCTGGCAACTCTATCTTACCCTTTGCGATAGCCGAGGTGATTCCTCCATTCCAAGAATTAAGTACCGATCTGGAGAAATTTTACTCATGTCACCACTGCCCAAACATGGACGTGAAGCTAATATTTTGGCAGATGTTGTGAAAGTTTTACTTGATGCCCAAAACCGTAACTACGAAGCATTTACCCCTATCACAATGGAATTGCCTTCTGAAAGCGGCATTGAACCAGATTATTGCTTTTATATCGATAATTGGCAAGCAGTGGTCGGACGAGACCGATTGGATTGGGACACTGACCCATCACCGGATTTGGCAATTGAAATTGATGTCACTTCATACACTGATGTTAATGATTATACCCCCTACCGGATCGCAGAAGTTTGGATATTCAAACGCGATCGATTGGCAATTTATGGTCTACAGGAAAATAAATATCAACTGCAACCAACCAGCCGCTACTTCCCTAATATGGATTTAGGAACTCTTATCGTTCAATGCTTGAAAGTTGCAAGCGATCGCGGTACAGGTGTAGCTATTCGCGAATTACGCAGTTCTTTGGCATTAGATAAAGAATAAAGGGCGGGCAAGATGCCCGCACCACAAGAAATTTTGGGATATTTTTATTAGGAAATCCCTAAACCGGTATTGTCACAACAGTACTGGGGTTTCGATATTTACTACCACAGCCTGTAACTCGCGAGCCTTTTCCTCTGGCAAAGCATCATTGGCAAACATCCCTGCAGCTAGTTCTGTTCCAGCTAAATACTTTAGCCTCTCGCTTGTCCGATAGGGTGGGTAAAACTGTGCGTGTAAATGGGCTTCGGGATGAGCCTCACCGTCAGTTGGAGCGCTAAACCAAGCCATCAGGTAAGGAAACGGGCGATTCCACAAACCGTCGTACTTAAGAGTGACGGTTTTTAATGCCTTGGCAAGTCCCTGACGTTGTTTTGCACTCAAGTCGTAAAAGTGACCCACGGGCTTAATAGGAGCAATCCAAACTTCATATGGGTATCGGGCGCATACTGGAACGAATGCGATCGCTTCTTCATCCCGATAAATAATTCGTTTGTTGTCAGCAATCTCCTTTTGAATCAAATCCTCCAGTAAAGAACGCCCTTGTTGTTTGTAAAACTGCCTCTGTTGTTCCAACATTCTTGCGGGAACAGGCGGTACAAAAGGATATGCGTAGATTTGCCCGTGGGGATGATGTAAAGTAACACCAACCTCTACGCCCTTATTTTCAAAGGGTAATACATACTGAATTTGTGGATTGGCTCCAAGTACGCGGGTGCGATCGCCCCACACTTGTAACAGCAAATCCAGGTGCTCTAGTGGCAGAGAACTGAGGGATGCGTGAGGGTCTTGAGTAAAAACCACAACCTCACACGCACCATTGGCGGGCATAGTATCTACGATACTGACAGGTGGGTTTTGTGCAGTCACAGCCATTGATGGAAAGCGGTTATCAAACACTGCCACGTCATACTCTCCTTGCGGGAGTTCTGTAGGAAACTGTGGGTCTTTGGTAGGTGCAAGCGGGTTATATTCTGGTGGTGGCATAAAAGTCCGCCCTTGACGGTGACTCGCATAAGCCACCCACTCGCCCCGTAAGGGATGCCAGCGTAAATGGGGATTGGCTTGCACTGGCTCGTTGCTAGGACTTGTGGGTTGTAGATTGCTTGCAATAGGAGATCGACTGTATAAGGTCAGTTGGCGACCATCCGGCTTTAACAGTGTGTGGGAGTACATAATGCTTGTCCTGAGAGGGTTGCAGCACGGATCGCCTCCAAAGGAATTTTAGGCGTGCGATCGATGTATAACAACCCATTAGCTTCTTGGAAGGTATCCGTTAACTGCGTATAACAAAATCCAGTGAATATCTCAATATTATTGATAGTTTCTAGTAGCGCGGCATATTTCATTTGTAGTTCTGAGATATTCCAGCAGCGCTCGTACCCCCAAGCTTTGTGAGCTTCAGGTTTATCGTCAGGAGCATAGGCGATACCGCCAAACTCAGTTAGCATGATAGGCTGCCCTTGGTGAGGGTAGTTATCGAGGGTGAGGATACGTCCTCCAGGACGCTTGTGTTCAAATAAATCTGATAGCTTGACATCAGGACCATAACGATGAGCCAAGTGCAACGGATTGGTATCGTAATCATGGATGGCAAGAATATCTGTATCTGTACTTTCCCAGCCATCGTTGCCAATCACTGGGCGAGTTGGGTCGAGGGTCTTGGTCAAGTGATACATTGCTAAAACGTAGTTCCGGTGAGCCTGTGTTTCAACCAGATTTGGAACTCCCCAAGATTCATTAAATGGTACCCACGCCACGATACAAGGGTGATTGACATCGCGCTTAATAACTTCAGTCCACTCGTGCGCCATGCGTTCTACCGCTTTATTTGTGAATCGGTAAGCGCTGGGCATCTCCTCCCATACTAACAACCCTAACACGTCTGCCCAATATAAAAATCGGGGGTCTTCAATTTTTTGGTGCTTGCGTACTCCGTTGAAACCCATTGCTTTGGTGAGTTCCACATCCCGCCGCAACGCTGCATCATCAGGTGGTGTCATCAAGCTATCTTGCCAGTAGCCTTGGTCTAAGACGAGCCGTAAATAGTAGGGACGACCATTAAGCATAAAGCGATTGCGCTGTATGCTGACAGTTCGCATTGCAGTATAAGTTTTGACTTTATCTAGAAGTTTACCTTGATACCATAGTTCAATATCAGCATTAATAAGCGTTGGTTTTTCTGGACTCCACAATAATTCATTACGGTAGTCATCGATACCAGGATCGGCAAGAGTGAGGCGGCGGCTAATTTCCCCATTGAACACTTCATAAATGTCGTTCACGAGAATGCGATCGCCAACATTAAGTTTCATCTTTATCTGTATGCCTGAAGCAGGTACATCACCCGCGAGTGCAGCAAAGCAACCAATTTCCCACCGCTCAAAATCAGGAGTCCACCGGATATGGTCTATGTAAGTCGTACCCACACGCTCAACCCAAACCGTTTGCCAAATACCAGTTGTGCGAGGATACCAAATACTGTGTGGTTCGAGCTGCCAATCCTGTTTCCCGCGAGGTTTGGCAAGATCTTGAGGATCGTCTTGCGCCCAGACAGTGACTTTTGTAATTCCACTGTCATTTAAAACATGGGTAATATCTAGAGTGAAAGGAGTATGCCCGCCTTCGTGCTCGGCTATATAGCGATCGTTCACCCAGACACGAGCGCGATAATCAACAGCCCCAAAGTGCAGCAGTAACCTACCCGAACCGGGAGGTGTTTCAAATTCCTTCTCGTACCAGCAGTTTGGATGAAACCCTGTGTCACCAATACCACTTTTGATAGATTCGGGAGCAAACGGAACTTCTATATTATGAGTCCACTGAGTCAAATCGCTAGGTTGAACGCATTTGCCTTCGTTATCAAATGCAAATTTCCAAAGACCATTGAGACTGTGCCAATAGGACAGAGCAGTTTCTCCAGAGGTAATACGTTGGAATTGTGGGCGGGGGTATGCTAATTTTTCAATACCAAAACCCGTTTCGTTCACGGTACGAGAAGTTACTTCAACTTCACTGTTATCTAACTCTAATGCCTTCATAGCAATTTCTTCCTACTTGTTTACAATATGTTCTTTTAACTTCAACTTGTTCCAAAAGTTTTTAGACAAGCACTTCTAAGATGACCTAAAGTTTATTATCTGTTTCAAATATCGTTATTTATAAAAGCAACCTCCTAAAAATAGGGTTTGGCATTAAGCAAAAGGCTTTCAGTCCCCTCAGCTATGAAGGGACTAATTAGGTATTGACTTCCGACTCGTGACATTATGGCACACTTAAAACAAATATGAACCCGAAGCAGAAAAAAAAATTTAATAAAATTTTTTATACTTACATATCAAAAACCGCTCCTATATCTACTATTTTAGAAGCGGATTTTCTAAATTTTTTAATTAAAATTTGTCATAAAAGCACGTAATAGCTGTCTTTCACGAGTAATGACAGCAACAAGAGCCAAAAAATATTTTTTAAGCGTTAAAATGGCAAAATTTAAAAATTTGCTTTTAGAGAATATTCTTTTCCATAACTTCAACCGCTTAGTGGGCATTGCCCACAAAATTACGATCGCGAAGCGCAAGCTGTACCCAGCTTATCGCATTGCATTTGCAGCCATAGGTCCGCGAGTAACGCCAAGCTGACTTTGCAACTTCAACTCTCGCCAAAGTTGAGAACCTGTAATCTCTCCTTGCAATAGTTGACGGTATAGACATATTGTTTGCGTTACCAACTCTTGTGTCTCGTTCGCAAATTCAATGCGGAAGTGACGCAATCCTAGCTCTAAAAGCCGATGTACGTATTCTGCTCCGGTTTGTGCTGTACCATTAAACACGGTGTTGCGACAACCTGCATCAGCTTGGAGGATATGTTCTGTTCCTACGCGATCGCGCAATTTGACTTCATGCTTTTCGCAGGGGCGTCCGCAGTTTGTGTAGTCTGTTCCTTTAGATAAGAAAGCGCAAAATACACAATGTTCCATATGGAACATAGGCATATGCTGATGAATTGTTACCTCAAACCAATCAGGCGGACAACTTTGGAGGAGACTCTCCAATTGAGTTACGTTTAAATCATAAGATGCTGTCACTCTCTCTAAACCAAATTTGTTTTTAAAATAATCTGCTGTAAGGAAATTGGCAACGTTGAGAGAAAAATCTCCCACACAACGATCTTGGGCAAAGTATTGAAGATGATCGTAATTTCTAATGAGATAACCATCCGCATTAGAAGAACGCACTTGTTGTAGAATCCAATTTTCTCCTGGCTTGGTAATTCTGGGTGGTGCAACCCAAATGGTAGTGAGTGGAGAGGAATGAACTATTTTTACTGCTTCTTTGTAAGCACGGGGATCTTCAAATTCACAATAAAGTGTTTCAATTCCTGCTTCGAGTGCTGCTTGCAGTTGCTTGAGGTTTCTTACTAGGACAATCAGGGAGGGGACAAGAGGAGGGGGGGATGGGGAGAGGGGAAGAGGGGGGGATGGGAGTAAATCTTTCAGGGAAACTTCAGAACTGAGTTGCCATTGTTTTGGTTGGGAACGTAACTCTTCTAATTGTGTTACGATGTCTCGGCGGAGTCGGTTCAATTCGCTAACGGGAATCATCACTGCACCGCTTAAATGATTTGTCAAAGTCCCCAAACAAAAGGGAGTATTGCCAAGACGACCAAATTGTTCTTGTAACTTTTTGGTGGTTAAAGGTTTGGTGCGTGCTTCTTCTAAAACGATCGCAGATTCTACTTGCACGATATGACCTTTTTGGTCGCGTGCGATCGCTCTTAGCGCAAGCTGTACCCAGCTTATCGCCTCTGGCGCAAGCGAAGCTATCGCAATCAGTGGTCGATCGACTTCTCCATAAATTTCGATATCGATTGGTCGCTGAAATTGTGGGTTTTCGCCTGCAAAACTTTGCCGCAGTTGTTTATCAAGTTCGGGGTCGCTAGTTTTCCAAACCTTATCTCCTACGTGTATCCGTCGCCAGTTCAAATCCCGCCGTCCAAATGTCAGGAAAGTATCTTGTCCTTTATGTTCTACTGCATAAATCCGACCGCCTTCTTCTTGTGCTTCGGGATGACCGCAATCAAAAACAACTCCATCTCCTGGTTTAACTGGGGCTTGCGATCGTATGACTACCTTCTCATTGCTAATACGGATGACTTCACCTAAGTAAACTCCACGCTTTTTACCAAAGTTCGCATGAACCAGTTCCTGATTGTTAATTCCGCGAAACCATCCCGTGTAAAGCCCGCGAGAAAATGCCATTTCTAAGTTGTAATGTTCTCGATCTGTTGCATCTAGAGACAAAGAGTCACCTGTCTCGACTTCTGCTATAAGTTTATCCAGTGCTTGACGATAAACGTTGGTAACATTGGCAACATATTCTGGGGTTTTCAACCGACCTTCTATTTTTAAACAAGCAACTCCTGCTTTGACTAAATCTGGCAAAACTTCTAAACCAGCCAAATCTTGAGGGCTGAGCAAATATTTGCGATTTCCCAAATTGACAACTTTACCATCAGAAATCAGATCGTAAGGCATTCGGCAAGCTTGAGCGCATTCACCACGGTTAGCAGAACGCCCTCCTAATGATTCGCTTGTCAAACACTGACCTGAATATGCTACGCACAACGCTCCATGAACAAAGACTTCTAATGGTAGGTGTGTTTGTGATGATTCTGCGTGCAGGTGGTGCTGAATTTTCTCAATTTCTTTGAGAGAGCATTCACGAGCAAGAACCACTAACTGACAACCAAGGGATTTTGCAAATTCGACCCCAGCCGCACTAGTAATAGTCATCTGCGTAGATGCGTGGATGGGAAAATCAGGAGAAAGGTGACGGATGAGACGGCAAATACCTACATCTTGGACAATAACTGCATCTACGCCCGCAGCGATAATTAAGCGGAGATATTGTTCTGCTTCTTCAAGTTCTTGTGGAAATATAAGTGTATTCAGGGTGACATAGCCCTTCACACCTCGAAGGTGAAGAAATTCCATTAATTTGGGCAAGTCGGCTTCTGTAAAGTTTTGCGCCCTCATTCGCGCATTAAATCGATCCAACCCAAAATATATAGCATCTGCCCCATTTTCAACAGCAGCTTTGGCACAATCCCAATTACCTACAGGAGCGAGTAGTTCGGGAAGTTGAAATTGGGGTGAAGTGTGTTTGGAGGTTGGTTTGCGATCGGCTTTCATTGGGTTTGAAATGGAAAAGAGAGCACCATTGTGATTCTATCGTTTGTACTTCAATCTTGTGATTGAATCAAAACTTTTTGTTGTTGGGTTGGGAACAAGACTCGCCAAAGCTGCACCAAGGGCACAGAGCGCTGTTCTCGAACAAAAACTAAAGGTAACAGCGCAAAAAGTCGCAGGATGCCTGAGAGAACAAACAGCAATAATAAACCACTAGCACTCCATCTCGTGGCAATTAAGCTACCTGTAGTGATTCCCATTGCTCCAGTCACACCTGCAATTGCTCCCGCGATCGCAAAATATTTAGACTGAGAAGCAAGTGGTGGCACGCCAATAAGATTCATCAAGCTGAGAATACTATTGCGAAAGCCAAAATACCTTCCCCGCAACCGTTGTGGTACTAGCACAGATGTCCAACCAAGCCAAGGGGCGCGACCTAGCGATTCGATGATATTGGCTAGTGTAATAATTGCCAATGTCAAGTACACCACTTGATACTCAGCAATGCGAGACGAATTGAGCAACCAAATCGCTGGTAGCAGAATCACCTATAAGAGCCGTGACGGAGTAAAAACGTATATGGCGTACCAACGGAAGCTAGTACTTCGGTCAATTAAATATGCACCTAATGGTTGAAGCAGATTCACTATTTGAGGAATAGAAGCAAGTAAACCTATTTCTACTGCACCTGCTCCTAGCTGTAGCAAGAAATTACTCAGCAATGCGCCGCTAATGATATTGTAGAAAATCGTAGCGAAAACACTTTCCAGAGTTAATGCTTTGAGGCTTTTCCGAATTTCTGGTTTAGAAATTTTAAAAAGCGGCTTTAGATTTAAAGGAAGTACTGTTTCTGTTATTGCCCTATCTTCTGGGATTTCTTGAATAGGGATAGGACTGGTTTCCATTAAAAAATGATCTTCTTGATGCCCTGACATATTGTGTAATCTATATTTAAATTCTCTACTTAGAAGTACGGAAATTAACCAGTCACTTGTTATTAGTTACTGTTAACAAATAACTGTTCCTATTACCTTCAACTTCTTCCACAGGGATGAATCCGCTATAGCAATCCGATTTGATTAGTCCTATAGTTGTGCTCTCGCATACTACTCCCTTCGGTGCTCTTATGATTACCATTACATGTAGGGTGGGCAGTGCCCACCGTTCGCTATTGTGCGGCATAGCCCTACCTACAAAATTCGGTAATTTTAGAGCCTAAAGGGAGTAAGTCCACATAGGTGGACTTTGTTTGTATAGCCTCATAATTCGCTTCTTGCAGGCTTTGCCAAAACGGGATGCTCCCATTTTCTCCTGTTCTATTTATTACATTAAATTTTTATCTTTGTATTTACGAATACTAAGAATTTTAATATAAAAAAGACTTTGAGAGAGATACAAATATATCGGTTGATAGAATGTTATATAAACAGTTAAGAGTATATATTTAATTAATAGGAGAAATTAATATTAAGGCAAATCACCTTAAGAGTTTCTCAATTTAAAAAAAAGCGCTATAAGCTTTTTTATTAAAAGAATAATAATTGTCCTTTTACTCAAACAATTTTTTTTAAAGTGTTTGGGCCATTTCTACTAGATTTAATAAAAAAGCATGAATCTACTCTATTTTCTAGAAGTACAAAATTGAGAAAAGCTATGTCCAGTGAAAAAGGTTACGCAAAACATAATGCGCTTAATAATGGTAACTCCAGAAAGACAGTTGAAGCTAAGCAATCCGTACTCAATGAATCACAATCATCAGGTGCATTCTTAGATAAGATATCCATACAAAATAAAAGTTTTCCTGAAGTTTCGACAGATACGCCCGACCTAATTTGTTTGTCTCATTTGCGTTGGAATTTTGTCTATCAAAGACCGCAACATCTTATGGCACGTTGCGCTATTGGACGGCGGGTTTTCTTTGTTGAGGAACCGATTTTTGATGAGGAACCTTTGGGGCGGTTGGATATCAGTCAAGACAAGCATGGGATAGTGGTTGTTGTTCCCCATTTACCACAGGGTCTAAGCGAGGAGGCGGTCAGCGCAAATCTTAAAGTATTGATTGATGCTTTGTTTGCAGAGCATCACATCCGCAAGTACATATTTTGGTACTATACGCCAATGGCGATCGCATTTACCGACCACTTGCAACCAGAAGCCGTTATCTACGATTGCATGGATGAGTTATCTGCCTTTAAAGGAGCCTCACCAACTTTAAAGAATTATGAAGCCGAGCTTTTCCGCCGTGCAGATTTAGTATTTACAGGTGGACAAAGCCTTTACGAAAGTAAAGTGAACCAGCACCCCAACATATATGCATTTCCCAGTAGTGTAGATGTGCAGCACTTCGCACAAGCAAGAACTCTTACAGAAGAACCAGCAGATCGAGCAAATATTCCCCATCCGCGTCTTGGGTTCTGTGGTGTGATTGACGAACGGATGGATATTGAACTGCTAACTGGGATTGCTGATGCACGTCCTGACTGGCATTTGGTGATGGTTGGTCCCGTGGTGAAAATCGATCCAGCAATTCTGCCTCAACGGGAAAATATTCATTATCTTGGTGGGAAAGATTATAAAGATTTACCCGCATATTTGGCTGGATGGGACTTGGCAATGCTTCCGTTTGCGCGTAACGAATCGACTCGCTTTATCAGCCCAACAAAAACTCCAGAATATCTTGCAGCAGGGAAACCTGTAGTGTCTACTTCCATTCGAGATGTTGTGCGTCCTTACGGAGATATGAAACTGGTGCGGATTGCAGACAATGTTGCAGACTTTGTTGCGTCTGTCGAAAAAGCTATGCAAGAGGACACAAAAACATCGGGATGGTTGAGTCGAGTCGATGCCTTTTTAGAACAAATTTCTTGGGATAGGACTTGGGTATCAATGATGAAATTGATTGACTCTGCTATTTCTACTAAAAAAGATGACAACAAAGTTAACTCAGATGGGGCTATTTTTGGCAAACAAGCACTTAGCATTATTAACACAGCTAAAGAGCCTGTTTTTGATTACTTAATCGTTGGTGCGGGGTTCTCAGGAAGTGTCATCGCCGAACGCTTGGCAAGCCAGTCTGGTAAGAAAGTGCTGATTGTAGATAAGCGATCGCACATAGGGGGTAATGCTTACGACCATTACGATGATAACGGCATCCTCGTACACAAGTACGGTCCTCACATCTTTCACACCAACTCTCGTGAAGTCTTTGAATACCTCTCACAGTTCACCCAGTGGCGGGCTTACGAACATCGCGTTCTTGCTAGCGTAGATGGACAACTCGTTCCAATTCCGATTAACCTCGATACAATCAACAAAATCTATGGAATGAATCTGACTTCATTTCAGGTAGAAGAATTCTTCAAGTCCATTGCTGAACCAAAAGAATACATCCGCACCTCAGAGGATGTCGTGGTGAGCAAAGTTGGTCGGGAATTATATGAAAAGTTCTTCCGCAACTACACTCGCAAACAGTGGGGACTCGATCCATCGGAACTTGATAAATCAGTCATCGCCCGTATTCCCACCCGTACCAACCGCGACAATCGCTATTTCACTGATACTTACCAAGCAATGCCTCTACACGGCTTCACTCGGATGTTTGAGACGATGTTAGCACACCCTAACATCAAGGTAATGCTGAACACAGATTACCGGGAAATTGAGAAGGCAATACCGTGCCGGGAGATAGTTTACACTGGACCTGTTGACGAGTTCTTTGATTATCGGTACGGTAAACTACCTTATCGTTCCCTTGATTTCAAGCATGAGACCCATAACACCTCAGTATTTCAGCAAGCGCCAGTCATTAACTATCCAAACGAACACCTTTATACCCGTGTCACTGAGTTTAAGTACTTAACAGGTCAGGAACATCATAAAACGAGTATTGTTTATGAGTATCCTAAGGCTGAGGGAGATCCTTATTACCCCGTACCGCGTCCTGAAAATCAGGAAATTTACAAGCAATATAAGGAATTAGCTGATGCTACTCCTGGAGTCTATTTTGTAGGACGGTTAGCAACCTACAAGTATTACAACATGGATCAATGTGTTGCTCAGGCTCTTTCTGTTTACAAACAAATTGCGGTTAAGGCTTGAGATGATAATTGACTGTAGGGTAGGCGTCCTCGCCTGCCCTGTTAAATGTACGGGCGGGGACGCTCCGCAGTCGCCTCAACGGGGGGAACCCCCGCACGGCGCTGCTCTCCGTACCACAAGAGCACAGTGTAGTTCATTTAGTTTAGTAGGTGGGGCTATGCCCTACAACATTAAATTGTGGACAATGGTAATGTAAATTATGTCTTCGTTCAACTCAACACTCAACACTCATAATTTAGAACTTCCTCCTTTGGAAGTCTGGGCTGGTGTGGAGTGTACGGTTAATCGCGTGGGTGATAAGTATTTTGACCAGTTGGAACGCAACGGTCATGCAATGCGGGTGGATGACTTGGATTTATTTGCTGGGTTGGGGATACGTGCTATCCGCTATCCGGTAATCTGGGAGCGAACTGCACCCAACGGTTTGGAAAATGCCAATTGGTCGTGGGCGAATGAGCGGCTCTCACGGTTGCGCGAACTGGGTGTCTGTCCGATTGTGGGATTAGTGCATCATGGTAGTGGACCCCGTCATACCAGTTTAGTAGATCCAGAATTTCCAGAGAAACTAGCGTTGTATGCCCGTGCGCTTGCGGAACGTTATCCTTGGGTGACACATTACACACCTGTTAACGAGCCACTGACCACGGCTCGCTTCAGTGGAATGTACGGTCACTGGTATCCTCATGGAAGAGATGATTTCACTTTCGCTCGTGCTTTGTTAGGGGAGTGCCGTGGGGTTGTGCTTTCAATGAAGGCGATTCGGGAAGTGAATCCCAATGCCCAACTCGTGCAAACTGATGATTTGGGTAAGATTTACAGTACGCCAAAACTGGCTTATCAAGCAGAATTGGAGAATGAGCGTCGGTGGTTGACCTTTGATTTATTGTGCGGTCGAATAACATCGTCTCATCCAATATGGAACTATTTGATTGAGTGTGGTGTTACTGAAGTTGAGCTGGAATGGTTTCTGGAAAACCGTTGTCCGCCGGACATCGTGGGGATTAACCACTACTTGACGAGCGATCGCTTTTTGGATGAGCGCCTAGAATGCTATCCACTTTCCTCTCATGGCGGTAACGGGCGGGATAAGTATGCCGATGTAGAGGCTGTACGGGTTTGTGCTGAGGGTACAGGAGGCGCGTACAATTTACTTAAAGAAGCATGGGAACGCTATGGGTTGCCCCTTGCTGTTACTGAAGCTCACCTGAGTTGTACTCGTGAGGAACAACTGCGCTGGTTTTATGAGATTTGGCGTGGGGCGTTACAATTGCGAGATGAAGGTGTAGATGTCCGTGCTGTCACTGCTTGGGCGCTTTTGGGTAGTTACGATTGGAATAGCTTAGTAACGCGCTCTGCTGGTTATTACGAGTCAGGCGTGTTTGACTTGCGCTCGCCAAGTCCGCGACCTACAGCAATTGCTAAGCTGGTGCAGGATCTAGCTGCTGGGCGGAAACCAGATTGCCCGCTACTCGAAGCACCCGGATGGTGGGATCGTCAAGAGCGTTTGCTGTACCCGCCTGTCAGTTGCCTTCCTCACGCCTCCACTCCCTCGCACTCCCATTCCTCCTCTCCCTTAGCCATTGTAGGTGGAACGGGAACCTTGGGAAAAGCTTTTGCGCGTTTGTGTGAATTGCGGGGTATTTCGTATCGCTTACTGACACGCAAAGAAATAGATATTACTGAAGTTGACTCTGTTAATACAGTTCTAGCCCAGTTGAAGCCTTGGGCAGTTGTAAACGCTGCAGGATACGTGCGGGTGGACGATGCGGAACGCGAACCCCATGTTTGCCTACAGGTGAATGCCAATGGACCAGCGATTTTAGCGACTGCTTGTGCCAAGCATAATGTAGCGCTCTTAACTTTCTCGTCAGATTTGGTATTTGATGGTTCTGTCTTCAACCCTTATGTAGAAAGCGATACCGTTGCCCCCCTGAATGTGTATGGGTGCAGCAAAGCTTTAGCAGAAAAGTTGGTATTAAAGGTGCATCCCGCATCGCTGGTCATTCGTACCAGTGCATTTTTTGGTCCTTGGGATGACTACAATTTTGTCACTATTGCACTACAGCAACTAAGCGCTGGCAATACCTTTGTTGCTGCAGAGGATGGAACTGTTTCACCTACTTACGTACCAGATCTTGTTCATACCAGTCTCGATTTGTTAATTGACGGCGAGAACGGCTTGTGGCATTTGGCTAATAAAGGTGCGATCGCATGGGCTGATTTAGCACGGTTAGCAGCGAAAAAAGCTGGTATAAGTGTCAGCAATTTGGTTGCTCGTCCTACAAAGGAACTGGGTTTAATCGCTAAGCGTCCGAACTACAGCGTTCTTGGTAGCAGTCGAGGTGAATTGATGCCATGCCTTGACAGTGCAATCGATCGGTATTTTCATGAGCGTCACTAACCACTAACAACTTATGTCAACCATTTTAGTTACAGGCGGAGCCGGATATATTGGCTCCCATGCTGTATTAGCCCTAAAAAATGCAGGTTATGAGGTTATTGTTCTTGATAATTTGTCAAATGGACATCGAGAACTTGTAGAAGAGGTTTTGCAGGTAAAGCTGATTGTAGGTGATACTAGCGATCGCGCACTTTTAGATAACATATTTACAACCCACAATATAGCTGCTGTCATGCATTTTGCTGCCTATATTGCCGTTAGTGAATCTGTCACTGACCCAGCTAAATATTACCAGAATAACGTTACGGGTACTCTCACACTTTTAGAAGCAATGGTTGCTGCTTCCATTAACAAGTTCATCTTTTCTTCTACTTGCGCTCTTTACGGCGTACCTAAGTTTATTCCACTGACTGAAGACCATCCACAAGACCCTATTAGCCCCTATGCAACTAGCAAATGGATGGTAGAGCGAATTTTGTCTGATTTCGATACAGCTTACAATCTCAAATCTGTCCGTTTCCGCTACTTTAACGCTGCAGGAGCCGATCCAGGAGGGTTATTGGGTGAAGACCACGAACCGGAAACCCACCTCATACCACTGGTACTTATGGCTGCTTTAGGTAAGCGGGAATCTATTTTGATATTTGGTACTGATTACCCTACGAGTGATGGCACTTGTATTCGAGATTATATTCATGTAACTGACTTAGCACAAGCACATATTTTGGGTTTGGAGTACCTAGTTAAAGGAGGAAACAGTGAAGTTTTTAATTTAGGCAATAGCAGTGGATTTTCAGTGAGAGAAGTCATTGAAACGGCAAAAGAAGTCACAGGAAAAGACATCAAAGTAGAGGAGCGCGATAGGAGAGTCGGCGATCCTCCTATTTTAGTTGGAAGTAGCGACAAAGCAATTAAAGTTTTGGGTTGGCATCCCCAATACCCATACATTAAAGAAATTATTGCCCATGCATGGCAGTGGCATCAAAAACGCCATGCGATCGCAACTTAGTCATGTACCATTTCCAGGATATAAACTATTCATCTTGTGGTGCGGGCTTCTAGCCCGCAACTAATACAGGACGCCCGTACCACAGGAAATTTTGAAAGATAATTTACTCTACCTAACTTCAACTCTAACTGAAACGTACAAGATAAGCTTTAACAACCCTATTCTGGATTAACAAACTTTATTTTATTTTGTGATTTTGAATACTTTCCCATTTAACGTTAACTTTGATTTTAGAAAGAAACTATGAAAAAACAGAAACAGATAAAGTTTTGGAAACTTTTTAGCACTAAGGTATCCTTTAGCCTCTTTTTTATAATTTTTATAAAGTATTATATTAATAAGTAAAACTAAAAATTTCATCTATCTATCGGTGGTGAAAACTTATAGAAATTTTTACTAAAACTGGAAAGTTAGAACAATATCCCCATTACCTTGCTATCTAACTACCTTACTAGCAAGAGGCTTTTTTCTTTGAGGCAGAATCCACATGACAGACACGTAAAAAAAAGATGAGAGTGGTAACCAAGAAGAAATTTTGACAAACCGCCAGGGTCATCCCATCACAGATAATCAGAATACAAAGACTGTAGGTGACAGAGGTCCTACAGTACTGGAAAATTACAACTTTTTGGAAAAAATTACCCACTTCGATCGCGAACGCATTCCAGAACGAGTCGTTCATGCGCGAGGAGCAGGTGCTCATGGATTTTTTGAAGCCTATGGTCAAGTGGGCAATGAACCTGTTAGCAAATACACTCGTGCCAAGCTGTTCCAAGAAAAAGGCAAAATCACGCCAATGTTTGTTCGTTTTTCTACCGTTACTCACGGTGGGCATTCACCTGAAACACTCCGCGATCCGCGTGGATTTGCAACAAAGTTTTATACAGAAGATGGTAATTGGGATTTAGTAGGAAATAACTTAAAAATCTTCTTTATTAGAGATCCAATCAAATTCCCCGATCTTATTCATGCCTTCAAGCCCGATCCAGTCACTAACCGTCAAGACCCCAACCGGATATTTGATTTTATCAGCCATACACCGGAAGCAATGCACATGATTACATGGCTGTTCAGTCCTTGGGGAATTCCTGCAAGCTACCGATTTATGGAAGGCTCGGGTGTAAACACTTACAAATGGGTAAATTCTGACGGTATAGGGTATTTGGTGAAGTACTTTTGGAGACCCAAGCAGGGAGTAAAATGCCTGACTCAAGCTCAAGCTGAAGAAATTCAGGCCAAGAATTTTAACCATGCGACAGAGGATCTGTACGACGCGATTGAAAGAGGCGATTATCCGGAATGGGAGTTTTGCGTCCAAATCATGTCTGACGGCGAACACCCGGAACTCGATTTCGATCCATTAGATCCCACAAAAATTTGGCCGCCAGATCAATTCCCATTGCTACCCGGCGGACGAATGGTGCTTGATAAAAATCCGGTCAACTATTTTGCAGAAGTTGATCGAGTCGCCTTTGGTACAGGTGTGTTAGTTGACGGGTTAGACTTCTCAGACGACAAATTGCTTCAGGGTAGAACTTTCTCCTACTCAGATACTCAACGTTACCGGGTGGGACCAAACTACCTACAGTTACCTATCAATCAACCAAAAACACCTGTTGCTACAAATCAGCGTGATGGTCAGATGACTTACCGTGTTGATGGAGTTGAAGCAGGAGAGAACCCCCATGTGAATTATGAGCCAAGTAGTCTTGGCGGACTCAAAGAAGCGCCGAAATCAGGCAAAGACCATACTCCTTACGTTCAAGGTTCCGTTATCGGTCAAAAAATCAGCCGAACTAACGATTACAAACAGGCAGGCGAGCGGTATCGTACCTTTGAGGACTGGGAGCGCGATGACCTGATTTTAAACCTTGTTACACAGATCAAACAATGCAGTACCCATATTCAACAGCGCATGGTGGAACACTTCACGCAATGCGATCCAGAATACGGTAGACGTGTGAGAGAAGGGCTGCTTCATTAGACTGAATGTTAACCCAGCACCAGCACAGTCCTAACTAAACGGCTTGGAAGGTGCCCTTTGCTCCCGTATTTGCATACTTTTCACCACTCACTTAGCGAGAAGTTGGAGCCTCGGCTTCGGGCGCTCCAAACTTCGGTAACTCAGGACTAGTAGACTTTCCACTCTTTGACTTTAGTCTTGACTCAATGCGCGGCGGCTGCATTATTTGCCTTAACTTTTTTGCAGAATAAGAGAGCCAGCCCTGTGAGCAGCAGCGCAAAACCAATGAAGTAAAAGCAGTCGTTGTATGCTATAATGTAGGCTTCCCGACGTACTGTGTTCGCAATTTGCTCTATTGCCTGCTCGCGAGCAACACTGCTGGCTGAACCGCGACTGGTAAAGAACTCAGTTAATTGTTCGATGCGCTGCTGAGTTTGTGGATTGTAGAGTGAGACGGCTTCGCCAATGCGATTAGAGTGAAATTGTTCTCGTCGGGTCAGGAGGGTGGACAGTGCTGCAATTCCCATCGAGCCACCCAGATTTCGCATCATGTTAAACAATCCAGAAGCAGAACCCGCCTGTTCTTTTTCAATATTGGCAGTTGTCAGCGAAGTCAGCGGCAGAATCATCAGAGGTTGTCCAATTGCGCGAACCAACTGAGACCAGCGCAACTCGTTGATGCCAGTATATTGCGTCATGTGGGAATTCATAAAACAACTTACGGCAAACAGGCTGAATCCGACCGCAGCCATAAAGCGTACATCGAAGTACTTCATCAGTCTGGGCACAAATGGAATTAGGAACAGTTGCGGTAAGCCAGACCACATAATCACCTCACCAATTTGCATGGCGGTGTAGTTTTGAATCTGGGAAAGATACAAGGGCAGGATATAAACAGAGCCATACAGCCCTAATCCCAATGCTAAACCTGCCACACTACCAATGCCAAAGTTACGGCGAGCTAATAAACGCAGATTGATAAACGGTTTCTTGCGAGTGAATTCAATCCAGAGGAAAAGGGCGATGAAAATTACGGCAACGATCGCCAGACGGACAATCACCGGCGAACCAAACCAATCTTTGCGGTTTCCTTCTTCTAACACCACTTCCAGCGACCCTAAACCAATCGCCATTGAGACAATCCCCAGCCAGTCGCCTCCTTTGAGTCGATTCAGTTGCAGCGGTTGAGGAGCGATCGCATACCAGACCATAGCTACCAGTAATATTCCCGGAATGATATTTAGATAAAAGTTGTACTGCCAGCTAAAGTTGTCGGTTAGCCAACCTCCAATGGTGGGTCCAATCGAAGGTGCAAACGTGGCTGTAATAGAGAATAAGGCTAGACCGATTGGCTGTTTTACAGGAGGTAGACTTGTCAGCACGATAGTGAACGCCATGGGGATGAGTACACCTCCCGTTAGTCCTTGCCCCGCCCGAAACACAATCATCGAAGACAGGTTCCAGGCAAAGGCACAGCAGACGGAAAAGAAAATAAACAAGATAGCGTTCCCCACCAGATACCACCGCACCGAAAACACCTGCGATAACCACCCCGTCAGCGGAATTACAACAATCTCAGCGACTAAATAAGCCGTTGAAATCCAAGAACCTTCTTCTAATGTTGCTCCCAAAGCCCCCTCAATTTCACTGAGAGAGGAGCTGACAATCTGAATATCTAGCACTGCCATAAACGCGCCCAGCATTGCTCCAACCAGACCAATCCAGGTCTTGACAGTGACGCGATCGGAGGCAAGAGGCGGGCTGGATGGAGGTTGCGTTTGCCATTGTTTTAGAGGGTTTTTAGTCACAGTGCTACTCCCGTTTACGCATTGCACAGTCAGTCAAAGCTTACTTCACATCTACGCTGACCACGGCTGATATACCAGGAGTAATGCGTGACTCGTAGCCTCGAATACTTTGAGGGTCAAACACAACTCTGACCGGAATGCGCTGTACAACTTTAGTGAAGTTGCCAGTGGCATTGTCAGGTGGCAGTAAAGCAAATTGAGAACCAGATGCTGGTGAAAGACTTTCGACATGCCCTCTGAAAGGATGGTGGGGAAAGGCATCTAGTCTGATTTCCGCAGAGTCTCCTGGATGCATATCTTCGAGTTGGGTTTCTTTGAAGTTAGCAACAACCCAATTCTTACCATCTACCACTGCCATCAAAGGCGTTCCCGGCTGCACCCGTTGTCCAACTTCAACATTCTTGTTGCCCGCTGTCCCTGTAATAGGAGCTGTTATGGTGGTGTAGGACAATTGTAGTTGGGCATTATTCAAATTAGCTTGCGCTTGCGTAACTGCTGCTAAAGTAGCCTGATACTGATTGCGGTTCACCTGGGTCTGCACTTGACCCGCTTGTGCCTGCTGCAAGCCTCCTTGAGAAGCGGTTAACTGCGCCTGTGTTCTGGCAACATCCTGTTGTGCCTGTACCACTCTCGCTTGTGCCTGCCTAACTTGGTCTTGAGCAGAATTTTCTTGAGCTAATGCGACCTGATAAGCGTTTCTAGCAGATTCAAACTGTTGTGCTGAAATCGCTCCCTGCTGATAAAGCCTATTGTAACGGTTGAAATCTGCCTGTGCCCTTTGCAGGTTTGCTTGTGCCTGAGCTACTTGGGCTTGAGCAGCAGGCACTCCAGCTTGTGCCTCCTGAACACCTGCTTGTGCATTGGTGATTGCTGCCGACGCACTGGAGACGTTTCCTTGTGCCTGAGTGGTCGTTCCTCTAGTTGTCTGGGTTGACAGTGTAATTTGACTTTTAGCTGTATTTGCCTTCTGCAGAGCTTGATTTAGGGCTGCTTGTGCCTGCTGGACTTGATTCTGGTAGTCGCGAGGATCGAGCTTGACCAATACCTGTCCCTGTTGCACTTGTTGGTTTTCTTCAACTAGTACTGTAGCAACGGTGCCATTCACTCGACTGCTGACCGGGTGAATGTGACCGCTTACAGCAGCATCGTCGGTTTGTTCATGGCTAGAGGCATATTGCCACCAGCGGAAGCCAAATATACCAGCAACAATCGCCCCCACTCCAAGAGCTACCAAGATTAGCCGCTTGCGTCGCTCTGGCATTTTTCCCCGTGGTGAGGGAGGTTTTTGTCCGTTGGTATCTGTTCTCTCGGGTTCAGTTGTTTGGGGTAATTGGATGGTTGTAGGTTGCTTGCCTGCTCCATTCGATTGATAGCCCGAATCAGAATCTGTAAAGGATTCATTGTTTAGGGTAGCAGGGCCGCGTCCGTTTTGATATTCGTTTAATGGTGTTTGCGATCGCGTCATCGTAAGTGCCTTGGAAAGAAGCTATATACTGCTTTGTTACTTAAAGTAAGCAATCCTTTAGGATTGCTGCTTTCAAGTGTCTCTACATTCAGGTTAATGAAGAATTGATAGAAAACTGATTCATTTTGATTGGTTTAAAAAGAATAACTATTGATTAATTTCACACCTTGGTTATTAGTGTAGATGTGAATAGGAGGCAAAGGTCTTCAATCTTTAGGGTGACTTTTTTAATTTCAACAACCTCTTTGCTGTCAAGAAATACATTTGAAAACTCTTATTTACAAAGAAAGACAGCGCAAGCAGGAGCAGAGGGCAGCTATGCTGAAAGTATGAAGAAAAACTTCAGTTGTGGGTATAATAAAGCCCACTTTAAAAAAAGAATTATACCGAGACGCACAGTGCGTTAGCGAAGCGGCACGAAGTGCGGTATAAAGCGTCCACAGCCTAAGTACCACGTTTTTAAGCGTGGATTCCCTTCTGCCTTGCCTTCTACCTTGTCCTTATGGACACGCGCAAGGGACGTACTTTTGCCTTCATGAACAAAGGTTACAATAAATCATTTAAGTGTGAGATATTCCGCATTGGCGTTGGTTTTCGGCATAAAAACTAATCATTTACCCTAACACTTTGAAATCTCAATTCTTTGTATTTATAAACACAACTTGCCTTAATATTCTAATCTTTCTTTAGAGAGAGAAATTTTTACTAAAACTGGAAAGTTAGAACAATATCCCCATTGCTATGCTATCTAACTAACCTGCTAGCAAGAGGCTTTTTTCCTTTTAGGTAGAATGCATATGACAGATACGCAAAAAAAAGATGAAAGCGGCAATCAAGAAGAAATTCTGACAAACAGCCAAAGTTATTAACAGTTGACGGTTGACAACCTTTTCATCAATATTTATATGAAAACAAGAAATCAACAAGTAGAAACGGAATGAGTAGTTCGATTCGGGTTGGTATGAAAGCGCTTTTTAACGCCACCCAGAATTTAGAAGCTGTAGTTCTCACGCTTTGCGACCAATCCTTTATCTTTACTGGACTAATAAATCAATTAATAAATACGTACTTTTTGACACGTAAAAAAATTATTGCTACGGAATATGCTGAGACTTTAGGTGTACCAGCTTTATTTAGCAGTACTGTTTTACCAGAACTAATGAGCTTGCCAGGAACCGTTGGGGCAAAACATATAATTCGTAAATACCCACACATTTCTGTACCTTTTCCAGCAGGAGCTATTGATATTGATACACCATTTAACTACGAGAAACTGTCTATCACGCTACAGGCAAACGGATTCGCGATCTGCCCATCACGATCGATAAACTCTTGTAAGGGAACTACAGGATATTATTTCCAGCCCTAACCTAAAGGTACAGGGTTTTCGGCCTGCTTCCTTAGCTGTCCGGTAGGTATCATCAATGTCTTGCTCATTCGCCGCCGGAATTTCCAGCTGCGGAATGCGCCTACCAGCTTCGCTCATACATTACTCCTTTGAGGCGATTGTGAGGACAATCTTGCCAACGTTACTGTTGTCTTCCATGTAGCGATGAGCCTCAGCCACATCCTTGAGCTGAAAGCTGCGGTCGATTAATGGTTTTATCTTGCCATCAACAAACAATGGTAATATTTGCTTGGCGAATGTTTGCGTGAGTGTCATTTTCTGCTCGAAGGGACGACTCCGTAAGGTAGTTCCTTGCAACCGCAGTCGCTTACTCAAAACCTTTTGCAGATTAATTTGGGTACTCGAACCACTGAGGGTGGCAATTTGCACGATTCGACCTCCCAGGGCGGCTGCATTCAAGTTTTTCTCCAGGTACTCTGCCCCAACAAAGTCGAGAATAATATCGACCCCCCGCGATGCCGTTGCGTCGAGTACAACCCGATCGAATTCCGCTTCAGCCGTGTTAATCGTGTAAGTTGCACCCAGGGCTCGACATTTCTCCAGTTTCCAGTTGGTGCGGCTGGTTGTCAAAATCAAGCTAGCACCCATGACTCGTGCGAGCTGGATAGCTGCTATTCCGACACCGCTGGCACCTGCATGAATCAGTACCGTGTCACCCGCTTGAAAGTTTGCTTTGTCGGTCAAGGCATCGTAGGCGGTGAAGAACACTTCTGGAATCGCCGCAGCTTGTTCAAAGGTGAGATTCGGAGGAATGGGCATTAGCATCCGTTCGTGGGTCAGAACTTGCTCAGCATATCCACCCGCACTGAGCAATCCAAACACGCGATCGCCTATGCGCCAATTGCTAACTTCTGCTCCTAGCTTGTCTACGACTCCGGCAAATTCCAAACCAGGAATTTCATGTTCAGATGGAGTGGGTGGCGGATAGTTGCCTTTACGCTGTTCAATGTCCGCTCGATTCAAGGCGGATGCATGGACTTGTACCCGAACCTCTCCCCGCTCCGGTTCTAGATTAGGAATCTCCTTCAGTTGTAAAACTTCAGAATTACCGTATTCTTCAAGAATAACTGCCCACATAAGCTTTGATTATCAGTAGCCGCAATGTATCTGTGAAATTGCGGAATAGACGGTGTAATGTAAATCATTAAAGTGAAAAACTTAGCGACTGCCAGAAGTAGAGCGCGATCGCTAATTAATATAGATAACGATCGACTTAAGTCACAACTTAACAAATAAAGCTATCAGTTCAGCCTCTTCAAATTTAGGATTCAGTCCCGCTTTGGTTACCAGAATCATCGCCTCCCCTAACGCCTCGATCTGGGTAGCATTGAAACTCCCAGGTATTGCTTGGATATCTTTGGCTAGTAGAAGAGTAATAATTTCAAGTTTGCGATTACCTCTGTCTTAGGTGTAGCCCTTCTAGAAAGCTAGCTTGTAGTTGTCAATACCTAGCAATGAAGAAGCACATTCTTCATTGCGACTATTAGTTTTCAATTAATGTCTATAACCCAAAAGGTTGTGGAGATAAGTTGGTTGATAAATATGTGTTTTTGTATACAAAAAAAAGTAATATAACGAGCTTTTGGTAAGAGATTCTTGCTCAAACTATCCATAACCATAGATAGATATGTCTGAAATTTTTTTGTTGATAATATTGTAACTAAACTTATTTTTCACATAAAAAAGACAATAATATCTAACTTTATTTGAAAAAAACAAGGGAATATAGCTTTTTAGTTATATGAATAGGCAGTTGCTACTGCACGGCGGTAAGCTGTTCCAGATTTAATTAGCATACTCTCAGCACCCGAGTTGCTAACCACCATTAGCATTTATATTTTTGAATGCGTGAATTTTAAATTGCTTAGTATTTGGTGCGTCCAACGCGATGACGCTTGGGTTTTATTCTCGGCTTAATGCAAACCTTATTTGTAAACAATATATTGACAGAGGATTGACAGAACTCTTAATGCTTCACACCTTTTGATGTTCTCAACTTATCCTAAAAAAGAAAAAGTAAAAACTCTCGCTCCTCTAACCAACTGAGGTATTTCATGACTGAATTATTTGTAACGACAGGCGATAGCTTGGCGCAGATCGTACCGCAAGGCAACGATTGGACGGTGACGATAATGCTCGAAGGTAGCAATATGCGGTGTCTAACCCTCGACCCGCAGTCCGCCGACACTATCTATGCAGGTTCGTATGGCAAAGGGGTTTGGAAGAGTCGCGATCGCGGTATGCAATGGGAGAACCTGCAGTTGCCAGAGTCAAATGTATTCTCGCTGGCTGTGAGTCCAGCCGACGGTGCAGTATATGCGGGCACTGAGCCAAGCCGCCTCTTTGTTAGCCGAGATAGCGGTCAGACTTGGCAAGAGTTAGAGGCGCTACGCCAGATCCCCTCGGCACCAACCTGGAGCTTTCCGCCGCGCCCTTGGACCAGCCATGTACGTTGGATTGCGCCGAGTCCACACGACGCCAAGCTGTTGTTGGTGGGGATTGAATTGGGAGGCTTGATGCGGAGCGAAGATGGCGGACAAACCTGGAGCGATCATCGGAGGAATGCACAGCGTGATGTTCATGCGTTAGCTTGGCATCCAAAAGTGCCAGGTCGAGCTTATGAAGCCGGAGGTGGAGGGGCAGCATGGAGCCACGATGGTGGCAAAACATGGCAGCCTGCCGATACCGGACGAAACCGAGACTACACCTGGGGCTTAGTTACAGACCCCGAAGACCCCGATTGCTGGTACATCTCAGCCAGCATGGGACCTAGGGAAGCTCACAGCGATGATGTCAGCGCGGAGGCTTATATTTATCGCTGGCGCGGGCAAGGTCCGTGGGAGGCTCTTGACTCTGGGCTACCCCAGCCTTTAGATAGCCACCCTTACGCGCTTGCCAGCATTTCAGGTTCTCTCTACGCGGGTCTTGGTGACGGGCGAATTTACCGGAGCTCTGACACCGGGGACACGTGGCAGCAGTTGAACCTTCGAGGCGATCGTCTCTCAAGTGTGTGTGCTTTGGTGGGTACTGCCTGATAACGAAACCAACGATGTTCGACCGCAGTTTAGTACTGCATTTCATAAATCCGTAACGTAAAGTCATGCTGGGTGTAACGTTAGTGAAGCGAAGCATCTGCGATTCTTCACTCCGCTTCTTTGCGTTCAAAAAGACATACTTTTGGGCAGCAACAATGTACTTAACGATGATTTTGGCGTTAAATCAATTCTCGTACCCGCTCTATGTTTGAGACGCTGATGATATTAGCAGCAAGTTCCTCACGGTTGGGTTCGCCTCGTTTAAGCGCTTGAGATAGCTTAGCAACTTCTTCTGATTTAACGAGTGGTGGAACTTGTGGTTCTAGCGGATCGACGACTGCTTCAACAACAACTGGACCTGGTGTAGCAAGTGCAGAGTCGAGGATTGTACCACAATTGGCTGGGTCATCGATTGTAAAACCAGTTCCACCACAGGCTCTCGCAAAAGCAGCAAAGTCAATCGACTGGAGTTCGCAACCAAATTCGGGATTGCCCAGGTGCATCATCTGCTCCCACTTGATTTGCCCTAAAGTACCATTTTTAACAATCACCACCTTGACGGGAAGTTGATATTTGACGCAAGTCACGAACTCTGCCATTAGCATTGAGAAACCACCATCACCAACAAAAGCTATAGACTGACGATCGGGATAAGCAATAGCAGCAGCGATCGCATAAGGTAATCCACACGCCATCGAAGCGAGAGTCCCTGATACAGAATGCATCTGTCCCCGCTTGACTGGAATTTGACGTGCCCACCAAGTTGTATTAGTCCCTGAATCAGCAGAAACAATCGCGCTATCAGACAACCGCTGACCCAACTCATACGCCACCACCTGTGGCTTCATGGGTTTGTCCTGCTTAGTGCCGCGTTCCTCCATCGTTTGCCGCCATTCCTTCATGCCAGACTGCGCCTGCTCTAGAAAGCTCCGGTTTTCATTGCGTTTCAGCAGTGGTAACAGTTTTTGCAAAGCAACATAGCTATCTCCTACCAAACCAGCTTCCACAGGGTAGCGTAAGCCAATCCGAAATGGATCGATGTCAATCTGCACGCCTCGTGCTTGTCCGGGTTTGGGGTAGTATTCAAGGTAAGGAAAGGTACTACCGACAATCAACAGAGTATCGCAGGTCTCGAACGCTTCTTGAGATGGCTTTGTGCCAAGTACGCCAATCGTCCCTGTCGTGTAGGGACTATCGTCGGGAACTGCTGCCTTACCGAGAAGAGCTTTGATGATTGGCGCTCCCAGGAGATCTGCCACTTGCTCCAGTTCATCCGTAGCTCCCAAAGCCCCACGTCCTGCCAGAATTGCTATCTTCTGACCTGCATTCAGAACCTCTGCTGCTCGTTGCAAATCTTCATCACTAGGTAATAAAACACTGTGGACGCTTACATTCGATACGTGGTGAGGTAAGTTACGCATCGAACCTTTCTTCTCAACACTTTGAGATTGGAAATCCAACGGGAAGTTGATGTGAGCCACACCTCGGTAACTCAGGGCAGCACGGCAAGCCAGATTAGCAACATTTTCGACGTGCGTCGGACCCATAATACGGGCATTATATACGGCAACATCCATGAAGACCTTATCTAAGTCCACATCTTGTTGGGAGTGAGTGTTAATCAGGTCGTGATAGTGATGTCCCGTGATTGCCAAAACGGGTTGACCATCTAGCTTCGCGTCATATAAACCATTTAAAAGATGGATACCACCAGGACCAGAAGTTGCTAGGCAAACACCCAGCTTACCTGTATACTTGGCATAGGCACAAGCCATGAATGCTGCGGCTTCCTCATGGCGTACCTGAATAAAGCGAATCTGCTCCTGACGATTGCGTAGCGCTTCCATAATGCCGTTGATGCCATCACCAGGTAAACCAAAAATGACTTTAACGCCCCAGTCGTGAAGTATATCAATGAGAACATCGGCTGCGGTGGTTGTCATACTTACCTCATTTGCTAGATTGTTCAACTAACCTTTTTAGACGCATATATGCCTGTTCTGGAGTCAGTGGCTCAGAATTATTCATTTACTCCACTCCTGGTACCAACTCCACTTTGACCCAGCCTGCTTGCCGCCGGTCGAAGGCTTTATAGGCATCAATTACAGAAGTTAGAGGTTGCACCTGCGTCAGGATTTGAGCCGGATCGATCGCCCCACTCCGCACCATGTCCACCAGTGAAGGAATATACTTGCGGTGGTTGCAGTTACCCATTTTGATAGTAAGGTTTCTGTTCATCGCCATACCAATGGGGAAAAATTTGTGTGTCAAGGGATACACACCAATAATCGAAAGCGTTCCTGCCTTTGCTAATGCTTGCACTGCCCATTCCAAAGCTTGTGAGGGTGCATTACCTGGATGCCAGTTACCATTTTGTGGGTTGGTTTGCGGGGCAATTTGTTGGACTTCTTGCTGGAATTGCTGTGATTGTTGCTGTGCTTTTTCTGCCGCCGGACCACTGTTAGGAGCTACAGCATCCACACCGACTGCATCAATCGCCCGGTCTACGCCAATTCCACCTGTCAAACTCTGGATAACCTCAATCGGGTCTTCTTTATTGAAGTCAATCGCCTCGGCTCCCTGTGCCTGCGCCATTTCCAGACGGGAGGGAATTGTATCCACGGCAAAGATTCGCCCAGCACCTAATAACTGAGCACTAGCAATCGCAAACTGACCCACGGGACCACAACCAAAGATAGCAACTGTATCCCCTGGTTCAATTTCCGCTAGTTCTGCTCCAAAATAAGCGGTCGGAAAGATATCTGATATCAAAATTGCCTGGTCGTCATCCACTTCTTTGGGCAACTTCACCAACCCCGCATTGGCATAAGGAATGCGAGCGTACTCTGCTTGCAACCCGTTAAAAGGACCAGTGGCTTGGGGACCACCAAAGAAAGCAGTTCCAGCTTGCGGTCCATTAGGATTGGCATTGTCGCATTGGGAGTGATAGCCAGATCGACAGTAAGAGCAGTAACCACAGGCAATGGTGGAGGGAACAACAACGCGATCGCCTACCTTTAAATTCCGCACGTTAGAACCAATTTCTTGCACCACACCCACGGCTTCGTGTCCCAGAATTGTTCCTGGTTTCATTCCTGGAAACGTTCCCCGGATCATGTGCAAGTCAGTACCACAAATTGCGCTGGCAGTTACTTGGATAATCGCGTCGGTTGGTTCTTGAATTTTGGGTTCGGGTACGTCGTCTAGACGAATATCGCCTACACCATGAAAAACCACTGCTTTCATAATTGTGCTCCGTATGAATGTGGCAGCTATTACCAAGCTAAAAAATTCTGCCGTTGTTACTAGCTGCTTTATTGCAATAAACTTGCTCGTTTATCCTAAAAATCTCAAGTTATTTTTCCCTCTAACTAATGGAGCGTGACAATCATTAAGTTGGTCTTTCCATTGAAAGAATTTGTGTAAAGTTGAGATGTGAAATCAAATACAAAGTAACTTAAACATTTTCCAACGCAGTTAGCCCTATGTGCTACCTTTTAGAGGATATAATAGCACATTTACTAAAGTGCTCAGTTCTTCTTCAGTTTAATAAATTTTGAGGCGACAAGAATACAAGTCTCCTAACCACCTCACGCTAAGTTTTTTGTATTCGTTATTACAGGCAACTTTAACATAAGCTTGTTCCAAAAGCAGAGGAACCAGAGCAAGTGACTATGTAAGATCGATTACATAAGGATGAGGTTCTAAACTATAGATTCCATAACCTGCGTAATGGAAAACTCTTTACTATAGCGCCAAGCCCTTAGCAGGCAGTAATTCCAGGTTTTTTAAAGTTATCAAGCAATTTCCTTAAGCCAAAGAGCTATCTGGCGGACTGCTCTATTGCGATCGCTATCAGCTCGGGAAATTCACGTTTGCGGGTCTTGGGGCAGGAGAAGTGTTTTCAGATGGTGGTTATTTTTCTACACAAGAAATGAGGTCAATCAAAAGGTTGCTGCTGTTATGGGTGAAAATGTTTATATCGAAGGAGTTGAAAATCGGATTCTGGCTGCTCTGCCTCAGCAGGAGTACGAACGTCTGTTGCCCAAAATGGAAAAAGTCATCCTGGAGTACCACCAGTCCCTCTTTGAACCAGACCAACGCATCGAGCACGTTTATTTTCCTAGTGGTGGCGTAGTTTCTTTGCTCAACGTTATGGAGAACGGTGATGCAGCTGAAGTGGGAGTCGTGGGCTATGAAGGAATGGTAGGTCTCCCCGTCTTTTTAGATACCGATAGCGTATCCAGTCTAGCAATTGTGCAGATCGAAGGCGAAGCCATGAAAATGAAGACGGAAGACTTTAGAGCGGAGGCGAATCGCCAAGGTCCGCTGCACCGTCTGCTCCAGCGCTACACGCAAGCACTACTGATGCAGGTTTCGCAATCGGCTGCCTGTAACCGCTTCCACTCAGTGGAAGAGCGCTTCTGCCGTTGGATTCTCATGTCTCACGATCGGGTACGGTCAGACAAGTTTCCAATGACTCAGGAGTTTGTCTCTAAAATGCTAGGCGTGCGCCGCCCCACAATCTCTGTGGTTGCTGCTATGTTACAGAAAGCAGAACTGATTTCCTACAATCGTGGCAAGATGACAATCCTCGATCGAAAAGGGCTGGAAGCTGGTACCTGTGAGTGTTATAGAATCGTCCAAAAGGATTTCGATCGCTTGCTCAGGGGCAATATTGAGGCAAAGGCAAAACAAGATCGGACAGGGCAAGGAGGCTTATAGTCGAGCGCTTTAAAAACACAAAAAGCCCTTACGAAGAACTTAAGGGGCTTGTATTTTGGGAACTTTTTCAGTTTTTTATTAGTAGTTTACAGAAAAAACCTAGCAATTATGTAAGCTAACGTACATAATAAGAAAAGATGTATATGTAAGGTAGCTTACATAATATAAATCTTTATTCCTAAATACACGCTAGTATGCTACGGTTCGCCCTAGCGAGCTAGGGCGAACCGTAAAACATGAAAGCAAACATGACTAACAAACAGGAACACAGCGCTCTATTTCGCTTGTCCAAAACAACCTACGATATAGTGGCATTGGCAGCATCTTTGGGTGGGCTGAAGATCATAAGCCAGATTCTGTCTGCCTTACCATCGGACTTTCCGGCAGCCATTACCGTAGTGCAGCATCTGCACCCCTGGTCTCCCAGCGTAATGACCGAAATCTTAAGTCGTCGCACGTCCTTGGCAGTTAAGCAGGCTTCATCGAGAGACCAGTTGCGATCGGGGACAGTCTACATTGCTCCCCCCAACCAGCACTTGCTAGTCAAACCAGACGGTATCCTCTCACTCTCCATGGCGGAACGGGTAAACTTTGTGCGTCCCTCAGCCGATTTACTTTTCTCTTCAGTAGCGGTCAGTTTCAAAGAGCGAGCAATTGCCGTAGTCCTCACCGGTAAGGGCTGTGATGGTGCTAGAGGGGTGCAGGCAATTAGAAAAATGGGCGGTGTAGTAATCGCTCAGAATGAGTCTACTTGCGAGTGCTCCAGTATGCCCAGTTTCGCCATCGACACTGGGTGCGTAGATCTTGTCCTCCCGCCGAACAAGATCGCCTTCGCTTTAGAAACTTTAGTTATGACACCAGAAACTGATGCCAGCTACGATCGCAAAACTCCTTTGGTGGCGTAGGTGAACTGCGGTTACCGAGTTTGAATGTTGGGAAGTTGCTCTGGTTGGACTGTTAATGCCACGATTTGCCCGTTTCGCCGAACGTCCATTTGCAAATTGCCGCCGACACCAACTTTATCTAGGAGCCGCTGAACGATGTTTGCTTTTGTCACTGGCTGGTTATTGATTGCTGAAATCACATCGCCCGGTCGCAGTCCTGCTTTTGCTGCAGGGGAGCCTCTTCCAACTTCGACAACCAGAATTCCTTGGTCATCTTCAACCTGAATCTTGCTGTTGGGAGCGTTGTTAATTTGCTGCTTGACTTGCGGGTTGAGAGTGACCATTTGGATGCCAATATAAGGATGTTCGACTTTCCCCGTGGTAATAAGTTGCTGGGCAATCGCTGCGGCGGCGTTTATGGGAATAGCAAAGCCGAGTCCCTGTGCTCCCCTAAGGATGGCGGTATTGATACCAATGACTTCACCTTTAGCATTTAAAAGTGGTCCACCTGAATTGCCTGGATTGATTGCGGCATCAGTTTGAATAAAGCCAATGCGCTTATCCGGTATACCAATGTCTATGCTGGAGCGCTCGGTGCCACTAATTACGCCAACCGTTACGGTTTCCTGTAAACCCAATGGGTTACCAATAGCGATTGCCCATTGCCCCTGTCGGACTTTATCAGAATCACTCATAACAACCGTTGGTAACTTATTTTCTGCTTGTACCTCAATGACAGCCACATCAGTTACCGGGTCTTTCCCTAAAACTTTACCCGTCAAGATACGACCATCTTGAAAGGAGACGGTCACCGTATCTGCTTCATCCACAACGTGAGCATTGGTCAGAATCAGACCTGCAGGGTCAATCACAAAACCGGAGCCAATTCCCCGTAAAATTTGTGCAGAAGGCGGAACTGCCCTCGCACCACCTAGAAACGGTTTGAGGACATCTGGTACATCTCCTCCTAAAGTACGGGAGACATTCACCTGAACGACAGCAGACTCTACTTTTTCTACAGCTTCTGTCACAAAATTAGATTCTGGGTCAATCTGGGCAATAAGAGTACTGCCAATACTAGCCAAACCCCGATAAGCATAAGCAGGGCTGAACCAGCCACTGAACAATACGAGACTAACGCTCAATAACAGAATGAGTATATAAGTCAGTAAATTCTGCAACAAGCGCTGAAGATCTGTCAGTTGAATCTCCTTTGTTTTCTGACTGGAGTAGGGGCTAACTGATGTTTCAACAAATCTAGACATATTTATGCCTTCCTAGATATTCTTGTAAATTTACTTAATTAGTAATTGACTTTAATCACGAGATGCGCGTTAAATTACATAAATCAGGAAGGAGGCGTTTTTTTCCATAACTGGGTCAGATATAAACTGCGAAATAGCTTACCTCTTGCTTTTTGACGCTTCAATAGCTCCACAGGAGCCTGACATTGCTCTAGACGTAAAACGAAATCCATTTCTTCATTCACCGCCGCAATGGCAACGCGGGACTCGATAATTAGCAGTAGGCTTGTGTAGAAAAGCAATCCTACCCCCATGATGCCAAGTAGAATTGGAATCCAGGTATACTCTAGACCAAAAACCGCAACGATGCCAATGGTGACACTTGTTGCCACAAAGATACTGAGCGTAATGTACAGGCAAGACAAGGCTCGTTGTAGCAACCGCGATCGCCTCGCCGCTATGCCAATCTGGTTAAACAAGACAGCCCGTCTTTCCTCCAGCAGCGCCCCATCTGATTTAGCCTGCACCAGTTGCTCGAACTGAGCGGAGACTTTCCGTGTTCTATCGATCGTGCGAGCTACCCGTTGGGAGGTGGTGAGAATTAACGTTCCACACGCTGAAATTAGCACCGCCGGGGCAATCATTGCAGATAGAATCGCCAAGGCTTTGGTAAGGTCGTTCATCGGCAATTTCGCTTTCCGCGTGACACAAGTTTGTACTTTACGACCTACCCGAAGGGTCTGCTGCATGAATCAATTCTGCTTGTTGAGTCTCACGACGCTGAATAACTTGCTGAACTGATGGTCTATGCTGGCGCTTAAAGTCACCAAGCTGTACGGGCTGACCAGTTTGTGCTGAAGTGTAAATAGCACGGATAATGCGAATATCTGCTAATCCCTCCTCACCTGATGGTTCTGGATTTTTCCCATTGAGCACGCAGTCTGAGAAGTAGACGATTTCTGCTGCAAATTGGCTTCCCGCAGGATAGGATTGTTCCTGTGTTTCATTGTTGATAGTAATTTGTTGCTTCAGTTCCCCCTGATAGGAGTATGCCGAGTCCATCCGTAAATCGCCTTTTGTACCCACAACTTGAAAAGTGGAAACTGATGCAGCACCAAAGCTAGAAGTAAAGGTTGCTAGTCTGTCTCCAGGAAAACGCAGAATAGCACTGGTCATTTCATCAGCTTCGTCAAAGCGCTTTTCGCCTTTGCTTGCACTTAAGGCTAAGACTTCATTCGGTTCATCTTGAAACAGATACCGGGCAGCATTAATACAGTACACACCCATATCGTAAACTGAACCACCGCCATTGGAGATTGGCTCTAACCGCACGTTGCCTTCAACAACCTGTTGAGTAAATACGGAGTTAAAGATACGGGGAGCGCCAATTTTTCCAGAATTAACAATCTCTACTGCCTGCATATTTGCTTTGTCAAAGTGCAGGCGGTAAGCAATCATCAGCTTGATGTTGTTATCAATAGCCGCACGAATCATTTGTTCGCACTCTTGCTCTGTGAGTGCCATTGGCTTCTCGCAAAGCACGTGAACTCCAGTATTTGCCGCCCGCACAGTGTAATCGCAATGCAGGTGGTTGGGCAGTGCAATGTAAACTACATCAATTTCGCCGCTTCTTAAGCAGTTGTCATACTCTTCGTAGGAGTAAGTTTTAACTCCATACTGCTTGCCTAGTTCTTCACGCTTAAGTGGGTCTTCAGAAAACAAGGCAACCAGTTGTGAATTTTCGGCTTGGGCAAAAGCAGGTAGGACAGTTTCTTGTGCAATCCAACCCAATCCCACAACGGCATAACGGACTTTGTGCTTACCGTTTGTAGCTGTCATTTGTTAGCCTCCTGATAAACGTTTGTTTTCAACAAATCGCCTTAGCTTTCTAGAGTGTATCTTTTGCGGGAAAAATATGAACCCAAGGGCTTGCTTAATTACCATTACAGAATGCTATCAAATTTTGAAATTAGGCGCTTCCTGATTTAGTATGGTAAAACAGACTGTCCTTGATGACCTCAACTTGAATTTTCTAGATTCATCTTCAAGGCATAATTGCCTTTTACCTTAGTGAGTTGAAGGTGCAATTTCTTCTTGCTAATGAAAGAATATGTTTTTAGTATAGGCAGATACAAAGATCCTACGAGACAAAGTAGTTATGAATCGTTTCTTTTTAAGATACTAATATAAAGAGTAGAGGGAGCATTCTCTATGGTATCATGGCTAGGTATAGTACCGCTTCGCGTTCGTCAAAAGTCAAAAGTCCCGCATTCAAAATGCTTATATCATAAGCTTTTCACCAATGCGCAAATCGTAGCTTTATTTCGCTACCCTGTACTGGGGTAAAACTGAGCTGTTGTTCACCGATGACACCAACGGTGTCATTTACCGAGTGTCATACACAGGTAATACAGGTGAGAAAAATGGCAATCCTTAAGATCGGCGATCGCAATGTCCGCTTGGCATAAAAGTGCCATAAAATGGGTGTGAGTACGCTCGTTCGGTTTAAAATAAACTGTGAGTAATGCTGCAAATATCTAATAATGTCATCATTCCAGAGAATGAGATTGAAATTAGTGCCGTTCGTTCTCAAGGAGCGGGCGGTCAAAATGTTAATAAGGTTGCTACCGCTATTCATTTGCGCTTTGACATTAAGGCTTCGTCATTACCCAATTTTTATAAAGAACGGCTTCTAAAACTTAAAGATAAACGTATAACTCAAGATGGAATTATCGTTATTAAATCTCAAGAACATAGAAGCCAGCTACAGAATAAAGAAGAAGCATTACAAAGACTTCAAGAACTTATAAAAAGTGCAGTAGCAATCCAGAAAAAGCGCAAAATCACTATTCCAACTCGCAGTTCTCAGCTAAAAAGACTTGAAAGCAAAAGTAAGCGTTCCCAAATTAAGGCAAATAGAAGGCAAGTTAGCGATGATTAATAAAATTATTATTCTTTTAATTGAGAATCTTGATTCATTTAGCAGCTGACATCCTGAACTCAGATAAACTCTACTACAGACAGAGGTAGAGTTTACCCTTCTGAAGAAAAATTAAAAGGGTTGAAACACAATAGCTCAAGCGATCGTGCTCCGGCTCTACCACGAACCTTGAGACGGCGTTTATACGATTAGTGATGAGTCATTGGAGCGATGGACACCTTGCTCTTAATAGATCTCCTGGCTAGGAAGAGCGTCAACGCTTGTTCCTCGCACAAGATACAGGTAACAAATGCTGAACATGACAAGAAAATTCGATCTAATCGTCATTGGCACTGGCGTAGCTGGCTCTACCGTCGCCAAGCAGTGCCGAGCAGCAGGTTGGGACGTTGCGATTATCGATTCCCTGCCCTTTGGCGGTACCTGTGCTTTGCGAGGATGCACCCCAAAGAAGGTGCTTGTTGATGCCGCAGCGCTCATGGATTGGAATCACCGAATGCTCCAGAAAGGTATCGACTACCAAAACATCAGGATAGACTGGCAAGCTTTAATGCGGTTCAAACGAACATTCACCTCACCAGTTCCGCAAAAAAGGGAACAGGAGTATGCTGAAGCTGGAATTGCCATGTTCCACGGACGCGCCCGTTTTGTCGATGAGACGACAGTTCAGGTCAATGATGATACTCTTCAGGGTCGGTATGTTCTAATTGCAACTGGCTCAAAGCCTTTAAAGTTGGGTATCCCTGGTGAAGAGTACGTCAGTACCAGCGACCAGTTTTTAGAACTCGAACAGTTACCACAACGGATTATTTTTGTTGGCGGTGGCTATATTTCTTTTGAGTCGGCTCATGTGAGTGTGCGTGCGGGTGCTAACGTTCAGATTCTCCACGAAGGTGAGCAACCCCTCGAACACTTCGATCCCGACTTAGTCAATCAATTGGTGCAAGCGACACAAGATATTGGCATCGATGTGCGGGTGAATACAAAAGTTAAAGCGATTGAAAAGGATTCCGACTATTTAATTGTCCGTGCTTCCACACCAGACGGCGAACAAACCTTTGAGACGGAGCTGGTGATACACGGTGCAAGCCGTATGCCAGATTTGGATGATTTGGATCTGGAGAAGGCGGGAGTCAAGCGCGAAAAGAAAGGAGTTTCAGTGAATGAATATCTCCAGAGTGTATCGAATCCTGCAGTCTATGCGGCGGGTGATGTTGCCGCGACAGGCGCACCCCAACTTACACCCGTTGCCAACATGGAAGCTGAGGTAGTGGCGAATAATTTGTTAAAGGGCGATCGCCAAAAGCCCGACTATACAGAAGTGCCGAGCGTTGTTTTCACTACTCCGACTTTGGCTATGGTGGGACATACTGAAGAAACCGCAAGGGAAAAAGGCTTGAAGTTTAGAACTAATCACCAGGACACCTCTTCTTGGCATTCTTCTAGTCAGAAGAACATGAAATACTCCAGTTTCAAGGTGCTGATTAAAGAGGATAGCAACCAGATTCTTGGAGCGCATCTGTTAGGTCCTGATGCTCAAGAGGTTATCAATGTTTTTGCGATGGCGATTCGAGCTGGGTTTAGTACGGATGAACTTAAAAAGATGATTTTCGCCTATCCGACTGGTGCTTCTGATATTAACAAGATGGTGTAGGTTTCGGCACCAACCTGGAGCTTTCCGCCCCGCCCCTGGACTAGCTATTTGGAATTAATTAATTTTAAGTGTAATAACCAATACAGTTATTTGATTCTGACTTCTGAAGGAATTCCAAATGAAGATGTATAGATAAGCTAGTCATAAATTCATTTATACCACGGTATCTAGAACACCTCTCTCTAAATCTCTCCTATAAGGAGAGAGGCGCTTGAATTTTGGGTTTGAAAGTTTGATTTTTTGCGGACTAGTCCACATGAGGTGTATATAAACACGATCGCTCTTTATAGAAAATTATTATTGCAATGGTTAGAAGAAGCTGAGAATTCGTAAAATTTTATACTGTGTATTTGAGAAATGCATTCAACATACTACTTACCAATATTTATAGTCTCATTGTAATGTCATCAGAGGTGTCATTTTATGAACTTTCTTGTTGATGCAAAACAGGTAGAAGCAAATGTATTAGCTTTAGAAGTTTACACTCTTATCAAGAGTGAAAGATTTAAAGATTTTTTTGATTGCCTAAAGTTTTTTAGAAACGGCATTCAAAAAATTTCAGAAGATATCATACAAGATAGCAAAGAGAGCAGCAGAGAATATTTGGACAATCCTCTATCTCTTGGATTAGAAGACCAAACAAGAAACTTGTTTACTAATTGCTTCTACCTTTTGCAAGATTACCCTGAGAGTGCTACATGGTTCATAAACGGCAAAGAAGATGAAGAAAACGGAAAGACTTTAGAGCGATTGCAGTCCCTTTTATTTAAGCTTGTGGAAACAGATAATTCCCAAATCAATAAACTCATTTTGGATGGAATAACAAAAGCTTGTGGTTTGCGGTTAGAGCAGTTAAACATCAGTTCAAGCTATTTGTTCAGGACTCTCCAGTCCTCTTGCACCACAAGCGCTGAATTTGGAGAATACTCGTGCTAAGTACTCAACGGATCGACGTACATCATCACATCCTGCCATCCCTATATACTAATGCTCTCGATCGCATTGGTCAGAGCCGCTCTGGTGGGGCCGATCTTCCTCCTTGGAGTCAAAAAGCCGCACTAGCACTCATGGATCGTCAAGGTATTGCTACAGCCATCGCGTCGATTTCTTCACCAGGTGTTTACTTTGGGGATGCTGCTTTTGCCCGTGAGTTGGCTCGACAGTGCAACGAGTTTTCGGCTGAATTAGTGCGCGAATATCCTCAACGCTTTGGTGCCTTGGCAATTCTACCATTGCCAGATGTCGATGCAACTCTACAAGAACTTGAGTACGCGCTCGATACTCTAAAGCTGGATGGAGTCATTTTGCTAGCTAGTTATGGCGATCGGTATCTTGGCGATCCGGCATTCGATCCAGTCTTTGCTGAACTAAATCGCCGTCACTGTGTTATACTATTGCATCCCACAACGCCACCGGGTAGCAATGTGCCCAAGCTAGACCTACCTTCGTTTCTAGTGGAATTTGTCATTGATACAACCCGTGCGCTCGCCAATCTAATTTACACAGGCACCTTGGAACGATATAGCAATCTTTCTATCATTGTGTCCCATGCAGGGGGAACTGTTCCTTATATTGCAGGACGATTGGCAGTTGCAGCAGAATTAATGCCGCATTTACAAGAGAAAGCACCCCAAGGAGCCATCACTTACCTGAAGCGATTGTACTACGATACAGCGATTTCAACTACTCCATATGCGATGCGATCGCTGACAACACTGGTTGAGCCATCCCAAATCCTGTTTGGTACAGATTATCCCTATCTACCTGAAAACTTAATTGCCAACGAAGTGAATGATTTAGTAACCAATTGTGATTTGAGTGCTGAAGCGCTTGAGGCGATCGAGCATCAAAATGCACGGCGTCTATTTCCTCAATTCTTCTAAATCAACTGTAACTTTCTTGCCAATCGCTCAATTGTAAGCCACTATGGTATATAGTTTTAGTTTCATCATTGCTAATTCTACCTTAAGAAAATTTTGTGTTTCTACATTTGCTCTAAAAAAGCAGGAGAACTACTCCATACTTGGGGTCTCTTCAAATTGCACCATCATCAGCACAGGTGGCGCATCGCCTACTCGTTCCAGAAAGATGACCTTTATGACCTTGTGAGTCCTCTTTTGTCCCGCGATCTCCTCCAAATGAAATCTCGCCAGGACCCATCTCTACTCGCTGACCGTCCATAGTTTCCACAAACCAGCGTCCTGACAACGGGATAATCCACTGGGGTTTCGGGTTCTCATGCCAGCTTCCAACCCATCCAACAGGTAGCACAGTAAAAGTGACTGTGGCACCAGACTGCTTCAACTTAGAAATCCACTGAGGAGAGATACCTGGTGCTATACCTTTTTGGACGAAGTCCTGAATTTGATGACGGGACTGGTGGCTTACACCGTTCTGGTCAGTCCAGACATACCAGTAGTTAATTGTCGGTTTGTGTGATTGGTTATTCTGCATACTATAATGGGTGATATGACTAGAGGACTAGCAGCACAAGTCGGTAACGATTGAGAGATTCAACCATTCTCCGTAAAACCTGGATACAAAGTCATGCCCTTCTACAACATTGGCGAACACATTCCAGAGAAACCCGACATCGTAAGTCCCAACGAACCAATGGATGGGTGTTGGCACGACAATTTCACCCATACCATGCAGCCCCATCTTTGTGGCGAAACCTTCGATCTAGAGCAACTCAAGCAGGCGCTAGATCCCAAGCTGTAGGGTTATCCGGAGGGTATCACCAAAGCGATCGCTTACTTGTGCAATCACGATCAAAAACGCCTCTCGATCAACTTGGGCGAGCGAGGTATTTTGGACGATGCTGCCTTCAAACGGGCGAAGTTGGGTGCGGTTCTCTTGATGACGGCATCAGGAGTTCCCATGCTTTGGATGGGTGAAGAGTTTGGTGACTGCACGGACATCAATGCTAACGAGAAGAACCTGGCACAAGCAAGTAACGCGCACTTATCCGCTCCAAGCTTTGTAAAGATTGCTCGCCTTGAACGCAGCGGACAAATCAGTGTCATGCCTGCTGCACGCGAACCTCACGTGATTGATGTCAAAGTGGAAAAAGGAGTGCAGACGGTACAAATCAAGCTAGATTACTCGGCCCAAGGAGAAAAGTACTAAAGTGGTCACTCAGGTTTGTCCTAACCGAGTTCTCGATAAACTGAGGATGGCAATTTTCCGACAGGTCTATTCTTGAGACAAAAACCAGAGCAATTGATTGCTTCTTCAGTAAGGGCACAAGTGGGGTGTACAGTACACTTGAGACGAAAGTCGTTTGTAAAGAATCGACAGTCTGCACAAGGGATTTGATGCAAACGCTTCACATTAGTAATTCCAATGCATGCAGCCTTCCACATAGACCACAACATCATAAAGAATAATCCCCAAATAGTGACAAAACAAACAAGACGGAAAACAGGTTGTAAAGCCTGAATTTGGGGAGACAATAGTTGAAACATAACGAAGTCAATGCGTTATAAGAAAGTAGGTTGAAAACTTTGTGGGTTTAGCGCTCGAGAGTGTCTAAAGTGCCAGTCATTGATGCCAAAGATGCCTATTTGAGTAGGAATTGGCTTCAAATACAGCCAACTCTGGCACCCGAGTTGGCTGTATACAATTGGATAATGTCAAGGCATAACTAAGGTGCGTTCCTTGCTCTACGCAGACATCAGGTCTAAATCAATTCCCTAGTTATGCTTTAATAAAGATTTCTGTATATTTTCTTACAAATAATTTGGAAAAAGTTAACTGGTGAGAGCGCGGATTTGTGGGTGTAGGGGTAAAATCTTCCAACCTTTACACCCTCGATCTCACCAAAGGAGTCTAGCGAACCAGGTGGAGCACGTCACGAACCACACTATAGCCGCCTAGATCCCAAAGCAGGTAAGCAAGGAAGCCAATCATAGCCAAGCGTCCGTTCCAAAGCTCAGCCTGGGGATTCCAACCAAAGATAAAGTCATTACGATCTGCGCCGTTGTAAGCTTTAGCAACAGGCAGATTTTCAATAGTAGCATTAGTTTGCATTGTCAATACTCCTAAACAAATTTCAACATTCATGTGATACTTAGATAGTAGTTACCCTCAACACTGCAATACCCTGTCTATGGGTTTAAACTGCACGCAACCTTAAGGACGATTCCCCTGTTAAATGTTATGTATAGCAAAACACAATAAAACCTGGAATAAGACGGATAGCTGCAGATTTGCCAGACAGCGCTTTCATAGCCGATTCTTTGACCAATCAAGCAGCTAATCCAATTTAATAGTTATATTAATATACACACTTGTGTGTCACTAAGTTTTCAACTTTAGAGGGATGTTCACAAACCCTTGAAATCCCATCAAAACTTTTTAGCTGTGGGCACTACCCCAGTATTTTTGAATCAGCTGATTATACAATGTGATAAGTCGCATATACGCGTTTGTAGCAGCTAGCTGCGCCTCTGTAGCCTGTGTATACAAGGTCAGGGCTTGAATATTCTGCCCTTTTAAAGTTAAAATTGCTACATTAATGAGTGAGGCTTGCATAGAGTACTTTAGAAATTTATGTTACTCATCAATAAACTCGTTATACTCAGGGGAAACGTGCGAAATATCTTGACAGCTAATACACATAGGTAATTTAGGGGACAAAGGTAGTTACAAAGTAACTACCTTTGTCCCCTAAAACATCTTTTTATAGTGTCAGTAAATATGAAAATTAAGTGTAAATATGGCTACAATTTACTTCATCACAGAGATTGGGGTCACCGCACCAAAAAAGGTTTTTGTACGTAAAGGAATTAGATGAATTGCTAAAAGTATTATTAGGCAAGGCTTTCAGATTAATGCTCTATTTGATGTTTTTGACTACTTTTAGACACTAAACACCAAAAAAATACCTTTTTTTCAATTGCCAGAAACGCTTGTCTTGTCTGAATTTTAGCTTTTTTAATATTTTCGAGCGCGTACAAAAAATTTCTTTTGGCACAGTCCCACCATTTTGAGCATGAACTATATCTTTAACTTTTACTTAATGAAAGTAAAAGTTGTACAACCTGTAGTAAGAGATAGTTGTTAAATTATTTTGTAAGTCTGATTGCATTAGCTTTCTAAATATTTCTGTTTAATTCAAAGAACATATTTCTAGCTTCAGTAAGCATAGCTTGATTTTGAACACGTATAACATCTAAATAGTCTATTGGTTCTTCAATAGGAAGGTCATTATTTATAACCTCTAAATAAATTTCCATTCTTTGAATTTCCATTTCAATTAGTTCTAGTCGTCTGTTTTTTAAGTCAAAGCTCATAACTCAAAATGTATAGCTAAAACGAAAATTTTATTTACCTTAATTACATTATATTAGTCTCATTACAAGAGTCTTTTCATTTTCTTTGTTAAAATCATAAATAAAAATCATTGCTTTAAAATACAATATATGATGATACGTTCTATGAAATAAATAAACCACCCTCCGGGTATCTTCTTACGGAGACGCTAAGCGCAAAGCCCACGCTCCGCGAACGCGAACACCGAGCTAGATATAAAGTCAAAGAACTTTACCGTTCGGAATCTTTGAAACAACAACTAGAGCTTTCCCTCTCTCACAAGCCAGAAATAACACAGATGCGCTACTGCCTCGGCGCTGGCTCTTCTAGGATCGTAGGCGATCTGCATATACTCCTTGACAAGCTCAATGTTTTTTTGCTCTTGCGGTGTGTAGTTGTTTCTCATCTCCCCCATGCTAGCACCCTCCTGATATTTCTAAAATTTAGAAAAGCAAATGTATGAATATAAAATGCTCTTTTGGAACTAGTCAATGAATAAAAGTATAATGATGTCGAAGCAGCAACCCATAGATTTGCATTCCTAGGCACAGCCTAGGAACGAGTCGGTACATAGTTTGGTTTTAACAGGCGTGCCATTATACCAGAGTTCTGACTCTGCTCTTTATTTACAATCCTAAATCTTCTGGAAAGCCCAGCATAATATTCAGATTCTGTACGGCAGCCCCCGATGCACCTTTCCCCAGGTTATCAAGACGAGCAACTAATAGTGCTTCTTTAGTAGAATCGTTGGCAAAGACAAACACTTGAACAATGTTGGTACCATTCATTGCCATTGCATCTAAGAACTTTCCGTCTCGCAGAAGGGTAGGTTCTTGATATAGAGCAACTTGCACAAACTTTTCACCTTGATAGTAGTCAGCGATCGCCTCATATATAACTTTACCTGATGGTGGATTATCTAAAATCCACAGTGGCAAAGGTATCTGTACTAGCATTCCTTGCTCAAAATCCCCTACGGCTGGTACAAACAATGGTGGCGATGACAAGCCTGAATGCTGGCACATTTCCTTAACGTGTTTGTGTCCAAACTCCAAACCGTAAATGCCAAAAGGATAAAGCGATTTTCCTTCAGCTTGTTTCTCATGGAAAGTTTCGTACTGTTGAATGAGATTCTTTCCGCCGCCAGAGTAGCCCGATACGGCATTAACAGTGACTGGAAAGTTGCTCCTCAGGAGTCCCTTAGCTATTAACGGACGGATACAAACTAAAAATCCCGTGGGATAACAGCCCGGATTGCTGACAAACTGGGCGCTAGCAATTTTCTCTCGCTGTCCTGGGTTCAGTTCGGGAAAACCATATACCCAACCCTCTGCCGTTCGATAAGCAGTACTCGCATCAAGGATTTTCACCTTATCATTATTGACATAGCTAACAGCTTCACGGGCGGCATCATCAGGCAAGCAGAGAATAGCAACGTCAACAGCATTAATCAATTTTGCTCGCTCAGTTAAGTCCTTGCGTTTAGATGCCTCAATACTAACTAACTCCAGGTCATCCCGTTGATTGAGACGCGAGTAAATCTGTAAGCCTGTGGTTCCCGATTCCCCATCAATAAAAATCTTAGGTTTAGAGGTCATATAAATTTTTAAACCAGTTGACAAAAGTTTGTGCGTTTGGATGCTGTGGATTCACAATACGTTCCATGATAGCGTTATGCAACTGTCTTCCAGGAGGATTTTGCCATGCCAGCCAAGTATGGATATTTGCTTTGTCAACGTGAGGAGATATAAAGCCTGCTCCTCTGTTTCTTGCCTCTGTTACTACTTCTAGCGCGTATAACCAAAGTGGTTCGCTCTGTTGTGGAATCATATACGCTAAGAAAGTTTCCAACATACCTCGCATTTGATTATCTGGCATAAGCCAAACACCAAACTTAATTCCATTTGCCATGCTATGGACTAATCCTGAATTTGGCAGTTGTTCGGGAATATCAGGGATAGTTTTTAAACAAGCATTCCTGATACTCTCCCACCTTCCTGATGGATTATCATCTGCATCTACCGTCAATCCAAGTGCATTCAATCCTGATGCTTTTAATTCTGTAGAAATGACATCTGCATCAATAAACTGGTCGCTCCCGTAGGCTTCAATATAAACGACTGCTTTTTCCTTTGTATTTCCCCAAGGAATTCCGTTAGCTTCAATTAAATAGGGTATGACTCGTTTATCTTGTTCACCTTCTACTATCAATTTTTTAGCTATATACTTGCTTGTCATTACTAACGTACCTCAATTCCCCGTTGGGCAGCAATGACAATTTCACGTTCAGTAAAAGCTATACCCGTTTGCTTCTCACGTTCAATACGTTGAATTGTAATTCCATCTTCTGTTGCTTTTTCCTGACTGGCTATATCAGCTAGGCTTGTCCAACAATCGTTACTATGTGTCGTAGCAAAAACCTGTACATTTAGTCTTGTTGCTGTTTTCCAAACAAGCTTCCACATATCAGACATAGCAGTGAAGTGCAATCCTGTATCAATTTCATCCACAAATAGAAAACCATTTTTAGCGCAGACCGTAGAAAGTGCAAGCCCTAAGATACGCCATATACCATCTCCCATACTACCTATAGGTACTCGTCGGTCGCTATCGCGAAGGCGGATAACAAATCCACTACGAGAATCAAATATTGGCCTTTGCTGAGGGCTGATGGAAGCAATGCGCTCAATTTTTGGTTCAATCGTCTGAAGAGCTTCTAGTACAAGATTTTCCTCTGGTGTTAATACCACCTGGTTAAACAGTTCAACCATCTTCTCGGTTGTTAAAGAAGACGATGTAACAAATTGCGTTTTTGCTAAAGGAATGCTCGTATTTTTGTGATACATCGGTTGCAAAAAATCAGTAGCAACACCTCCATCAGGTGTTATGGGAAGTGACAAGTTTTCTGTTTCATGCCCATAAGTCCATTCGACAATCAATCGGATTTCATTAAAATCTTCATCTAAATCGGGACGAGCGTCAAACTTTTGACGCCTTGATTCCCGCATTGCAATTGATGCAACAACACGATCTTTGATATTGTCATTTATACCCCCTATTGAAAATGTACTCCCAAGTTGAATTTGGTGTCCATAAAAAAGGTGACGTATATCAAGCTGACGTCTTCCCCTCTCATCATTTCCAAAGAAATATTCACCTCGGTTTATCATCACCTCAGTTAACAGCGTCAGATTATTTCGGGCGCACAGAAGCTGAATAGCTTCGAGTATAGATGTTTTGCCACTGTTATTTTGACCAACCAGTAGGTTAACCCGACCTAGTTGTTGAAGCTCGAATGACTGAAAACCACGGAAATTTTCTACTTTTACTGTTTTCAACATAATTCACCACATAGGAAGCAAAACGCAAGCAATATCTGATAGTCTAGATATTTATTCTGATATCTCTCAATTTAGCAAAAGAGCAGTCTCCATGATTCCATACGATCGCTCGCTATAAAGCTTGCACCCAGATTAATGTAGTTTGTCAACTAAAAACTATAAATCCTTAACCATTACTTAGAGTTTAAAGTGTGAAAAAAGTAGTAATGTAGTAAGGCTTAGTTGTATAACATGATATGTAAATTCCAAGCCCTACCAGGATGAAAGTTTTCCTGTGGGTCTTCTCTCCAAAGATAGAGCCGTTCAACCTGATACCTGTTAACCAAAGAGCGAACTAACATTTTTCCATGCCTAAAAAAGCACGATCTACATTTCCAGCCACTACAACAACAACACTGGCTCTTTCTTCTATTCATATCCGTTTAGAAGCCATAGAGAAAGAGCATCAATGGCTGCTGAAACAAATTAAAAGAAAACAAACAGAACTGAACAACTTTGTTGAGCAGATGCGTACCTTAGCTACGGATATATTTCATAGAGGTAGTCCTAGCTTCAAAAAACTGGCAGAACTCGATAAAGAAATTCATACTCTATTTGATGAAATCTTTAATACAAGAAAATTTGCCAAGAAGACAAAGAAAGATATTGAAGGAATTTACCGTCAGCTTCAAATGGCAGGAATCATTAGTCCCAAACTCAGTAACAACGAGGACGATACAGAACTAGACCAACTGTTTGAAGTAGATGAAAACGAGAATTTTAATTCCCAATCACCTCAAGAAGAAAACTACCAACATCAAGAAACACAACAAGAGATAGGGTTTTCCTCTGGGGCAAAAACTGATGGCTCAAGAAATGCTCGTCAGGCATTTTTACGGTTAGCTGAAATTTTTCACCCCGATAAGGTGACAGATAGCGAAACACAAATGCGCCATACAGAAATTATGAAGGAAATCAACAAAGCTTACCAAGAAGGCGATTTAGCGCGACTGTTAGAGATAGAACGGCAACATCTAGCAGGTGAATCTGTTGAAAGCAACAGTGAGGATGATTTAACCAGAAAATGTACTCGTTTAGAGCAGGAAAATGAATTTCTCAAAACACAATATGAAAACCTGAAACGAGAACTGCGCCAGGTAAAACATAGCTCTGAAGGAGTCATGGTTTCCGATTGTCGAAAAGCGAATCGAGAAGGAATCGATCCTGTAGGTCAAATGATAGAACAAGTGGAATCTGAACTTGAGATTATTAGTGACATTCGCAATTTTGTCAAAGATTTTCAAGAAGAAAAAATCAGCGTTAGAGAATTTCTCTGCGGTCCACCCTTTTTACGTCAGAGGAACCAAGAAATTATGGAAGACCTCCTAGACCAAATGTTTGAAGATTTGGAAAGAATAGTCGTATTTTAACTGGTCACTGGTCACTGGTCACTGTAAAGAAATGCTACTCAATTGTTGAAATAAACTGGTGGCATAAGAGTCTGTCATGCCAGAAATATAATCTGTAACTCGCAGAATTTTGTGATAAGTATCTTCTTCAGAAGTAGGGCGATCTTCTTTGGGAAGTAGATGATACACAAATTTTCCCTTTTGAGTTTTTTCCAAAACTGCATCAACAAATTCAGAAAATAATTTACCTAAAACTTCATATCCAGCTATTCTGATACTAATAACATTAGGGTGGTGGAAAACATTATTGCTGGTTGTCTCTGCAATAACGTCAAGATGCTTGGCATAAGTACTTAAAGATAACAGATGTTGGTCAAACTTACCTGAGAGTATATCTTGTTCGTTTTCCAGGAAAATAATAGCTGCCTCTTGAACTAATTTATTAATAGCAGTAGCACGCATATACTTAACTTTTTCTGCATCGCTTTCTGCATTGTCTTGAAAGTCAATTTGTGCAATTTCATTCAGCAATTCCTTGGCTAGAGCAAAAGAGATATAACCCATACGATGACTATCTTCTACATCAACAATTGAGTAGCAAATGTCATCTGCTGCTTCCATTAAAAAAGTCAGGGGATGTCGAGACCACCAAGCTACATTATCATGACGGCGAATAAGTCCAACTGTTTCTGCAACCTCAGCAAATAAATCTTTTTCCGCCTGGAAAAAACCATACTTTTTAATACTGCTACCAGAGCAATCGTTAAGGATATGCTGTGGGATATGAGACTCTCTAGGGTATTTTGTGAAAGTCGCTAAAGTAGGACAAGTCAGTTGCATTCCTCCTACTCTGTGTGACATTTCTAGTTTTGTCAAAATACGAAAGCCTTGGGCGTTTCCTTCAAATAAATCAAAGTCCGTTTTTTGTTTTGTACTGAGAACTTCATTTGTAGTAGCGATAAGCTGGGTACAGCTTGCGCTAAGAGCGATCGCATTTGTGCTATACCAAGAATCAAACCCTGCTCGGATTGCATCTTCTCCAGCATGACCAAAAGGTGGATTGCCAATATCGTGCGCTAAACAAGCAGCAGCAATAATATCACCAAAATCTGAAGCACTCAGCCCTGAATCATCTAAGTTATGTCTTTTAATAATCGTAGAGCCAGCAATTCTACCAAGAGAACGTCCTACACAGGAAACTTCCAGACTGTGAATGAGGCGAGTCCGAATGTAATCGTTTCTGGGTAAAGTGAAAACTTGGGTTTTATCTTTGAGACGACGAAAAGGAGAGGAAAAAACCAAGCGATCGTAGTCTCGTTGAAAATAAGTACGATCTAGCTGAAGATTTTCCGGTTCTCGTTTACCAAGCCGCTTAGGTGTTAGGAGTTTTTTCCAATCCATCATGAGAATGTTTCCAAAAATTGGATTATAATGCAGGTTTCGTTCCGAATGGCACGCTTGTTAATGTGAAACCCTTTTTAGTTTACAAACTTCCCCACCTACCGAACGATAGTTCTCTAAATTACTAAAACTGAGTCTATCCAGTCTTTTACCAATTATACTTTTGGCTTTTATAGCAGTCCTATTTGATAGATAAAAATTATTAACCGCATTTTTGGAGCCAGTGCGTTGCTCATGTGTCCAAATTTGTTCGCGCAGCGTCTCCGCAGGAGATAGCACTTAGCGACGCAAAGAGCACGAAGAAAAGAGAGAAAAGAGAATTTTACAAATGATTTAGAATTGCTATAAAATTAATGTATAGGTTTTGAGATTTTTTCAGGTTTGATTATAAATGAGTCAATTTATTCAGCCAGTCAAATTGCAAATATCACCTGATTCTTTAAATCAAGGTGAACAGGCTATCCTTAAGGAATTAGCCTTACAACTATACGTTCAGAATATTTTTACCCTTAGTCAAGCACGTCACTTAGCTAACTTATCTGTATGGGAGTTTCAGAAACTTTTAGGGCAAAATAAAATTGAACGTCATTATAATACAGTAGATTTATTCCAGGATATTGAGACAATTGAAGCTGGTTTTTAAAAATTATTCTTGGTAAGGCTTTCAGCAATCTTGATTTATAAAACACTTATTTCAGAACTACTTGTAATATTTTTCAAGCTATTATCTACTTTAGGAGCAACACTAACAGTAAGTTTTAAACCTAGTGCATTTAACCAATTACCTAAGTTATAAATTGCCTCAGATCCAGTTTGTGAAAGCAGTTCATCTAATTTTTCTAGGTGTAATTTTGCTTGTTCTGGTGTCATGTGTTGTTCCCCAAGAGCTTCAGCTACATGACTAAGTGCTAATCGTAGTAATCTAGGGTCTAATTCTTCTTCTTCTTCCAATTCCATGTGTGTTTCAAGATATAATGCAGCGTAATTTGGGTCTTTGAGATTTGAAATCAGGAAATCGTGGTATGGCAAGCTTTTAGACATAAATTACGAAACACTTATTTCAGAACTACTAGAGCATCGGTTCAATAATCCCACGCAAACCAGTTTCTTTGAATTGATCCTACGAGATATCAAGCTTGACATTAGAGAGAAACCAGTTTTTTTACCCCCATCTTGACTACTGTACCGAGGCTCTTGCAACATTTGTCAAACTTTCATCTACTTTAGGAGCAACACTAACAGTAAGTTTTAAACCTAGTGCATTTAACCAATTACCTAAGTTATAAATTGCCT